>NZ_DFQP01000117.1:0-16584 GCF_002377845.1 Microbacterium sp. UBA3486 | reverse complement strand
CCGCGCCGAGATAGCCGGCGTAGGCGTCGCCCGCGGCGGTCGTGTCGACCGCATCCACGGGGAACGGCGGGACCACGGATGCGCCCTCGGCCGTCACGACGCACGAGCCCTGGCCCGCGAGGGTGATGACGGCGGCGCCGACCCCCCGGGCGAGGAACCAGCGTCCGGCCTGCTCGGCCGACGCGGCATCCGTCACCTCGATACCGCTGATCAGCGTCGCCTCGGTCTCGTTGGGGGTGACGATGTCGATGCTCCGCCAGATCTCGGCGTCGAGCTCGGCGGCCGGGGCGGGATCGAGGATCACGGTCATGCCGTGCTCGCGACCGCGTGCGGTGATGTGGGCGGTGAGCGCGGAGGGCGTCTCGAGCTGGGTGAGCAGCACCGAGGTCGTGGGGGCGAGGGCTGCGAGCGCCTCGTCGATCTGCGCGGCGCTGAGGGCGGCATTGGCGAGCGGAACCATGACGATGTCGTTCTGCGCCGACGAGTCGACGCGGATGTGCGCCACGCCTGTCGGGCCGGGGACCGTGCGCAGGTGCGCGAGGTCGACGCCGGCCGCGGTCAGCCCGTCGACGACCAGGTCGTGGAACAGGTCGTCTCCGACGCAGCCGACGAAGCTCGTGCGCGCACCGGAGCGCCCGGCGGCGACAGCCTGGTTCGCGCCCTTGCCGCCCAGCATGAGCGTGAACTCGTCCCCGAGAATCGTCTCGCCCCTGGCGGGCAGACGCCCGGAGAAGGTGGTCACATCGGCTGTGACGCTGCCGACGATGACGACGCCGGTACGGTCCTCGGGGTGTGCGGGGGTCATCTCGCTCCTGATCTTCCTCGACGGCAGGCGTAGCCGACGCTTTGACAGACCGCGGTGGCTGTCATTACATTAGCCGAAACCGCACCTGTAACGACAGGTTGTCCGCGAGGAGACCCCGATGAACCCGATCGCGCCACGGCTGTACGTCGACAGCGCCGACATCGACCGTGTCTCCCGACTGCTCGCCGCCGGCGTGGTGCACGGTGTCACCACCAACCCGACCATCCTCGAACGGGGAGGCCGCACCGCCGCCGAGATCCCCGAACTCTACGCCCGGTGGGAGTCGGAGGGGGCGCGCGAGATCTTCTTCCAGACCTGGGGCGGCGACGCCGCGTCCTTCCTCCGCAATGCCGAGGGTATCCGCGCACTGGGCGACCGCGTGGCCGTGAAGGTCCCGGCCACTGCGGCGGGCTTCGCCGCCGCATCCGCTCTCGTGCGCGACGGCGCCACCGTGCTGGTCACCGCCGTGTACTCGGTCGCGCAGGCCCTCGCGTGCGCCTCGATCGGTGCGCAGTACATCGCTCCATACCTCGGACGGATGCGCGACGCGGGCCTCGACGGCGAGGCGACGATCGCCCGCATGCAGGAGGTGTGTGCGGGGAGCGACTCGAACGTGCTCGCCGCGTCGCTGCGCTCGCCGGACGACATCACCGGTCTGCGCCTTGCAGGAGTGCCGTACTTCACCGCTGCGCCGGACGTGCTCGACCGGGTGCTCTTCCATGAGGTGAGCGACAGCTCGGCCGCCGAGTTCGACGCCGCGATGGTGCGCCTGGGCGCGTGAGCGCGGTCTGTTGAAGTCCGCAGGCGGGGTCAGCTCGCCGCGGCCTGGCGCAGCCAGCGCTCCACGCCCGCGATATGCGCGGTGGCGAGCGAGGTCGCGAGGGCGGAGTCGTGCTGGGCGATCGCGTCGGCGATGGCCCGATGCTCGGACAGGGTGCGCTCGACCGCGCCGCCCTCGGTGAGGCCGCGCCACACGCGGGCGCGCACGGTCTGACTGCTCAGATGCTCGATCAGACTCGCGAGGTACGCGTTGCCGGACATCGCGACGATCTCGCGATGGAACCGGATGTCGTGGTCGACCAGAGACTCGATGGTCACCGCCGCGTCGACCGAATCGACCTCGTCCTGCAGCTCGGCGATCTGCTCCTCCGTGCCGAGGGTGGCCGCCAGCCCTGTCGCCTGCGACTCCAGCATGCGGCGCACCGCGAAGATCTCGAGCATCGAGTCGTCGTCGTGCATGTCGACGACGAACGCGATCGCCTCCAGCAGCAGATGCGGTTCGAGGCTCGTCACGTAGGTGCCGTCGCCGCGTCGCACGTCGAGGACCCGGATGACCTCCAGCGCCTTGACCGCCTCGCGCATCGAGCTGCGGGAGAGGCCGAGCCGCTCGGAAAGCTCCTTCTCGGGGGGAAGGCGATCGCCGGGGGCGAGCTCGCCCGCCACGATCATCGCCTTGATCTTCTCGATCGCCTCGTCGGTGACTGCCATGGCGTCATCCTAGCGATTGATCGGATGTCTCCGGCAGGATGGAGCCATGCGCGTTCTCGATTCACACCTGCACCTCTGGTATCCGGAGGTGCTGACCTACACCTGGCTCGAGGGGCCGCTGGCGTACCGGTTCGCCGACCGGGAGCTGGGGCTCGCCCGCCTGTCCGCCGCGCACCCGGAGAAGTCGGTGTTCGTGCAGGCGGAGACCATCGAAGACGACTTCCTCGACGAGGTGCAGTGGGTCGCGGGGCTGGCGCCTGCGCTCGGCATCGTCGGGATCGTCGCCGGCATCCGTCTCGACCGGGGAACCGACACGGTCGCGCACCTGGAGGGGCTCATGGCCGAGCCCCTCGTCGTCGGAGTGCGGCACAACCTGCAGGGCGAGCCGGACGGACTGGCCGTCTCGGCCGCGTTCGTGACCGGCGCGCGTGAGGTCGCCGCGCGCGATCTGACCTTCGACGCGTGCGTGCGCGCCGATCAGCTCCCGGAGATCGCCCGTTTCGCCGGTGCGATCCCGGAGCTGCGGATCGTGCTCGACCATCTCGGCAAGCCTGCCGTCGGCACGGCGGCCTCGCCGCTCCCGCCGTCGGCGGAGTGGGCTCGCGACCTCGCCGAACTCGCCCGTCATCCGCACACCTTCTGCAAGCTCTCCGGCCTGCCGGGAGAGGCGGGCGGAGACTGGAACGCCGAGCAGCTGGAGCCGTTCCTCGACGTGGCGGCGGACGCCTTCGGGATCGAGCGCCTGATGTGGGGGAGTGACTGGCCGGTCTCGGCCATCGGCCCCGCCGAGACCGGCGACCCCCACGCGCCGGAGGACGGCTCCGCGACGTACCAGCCCACCGCGCGGTCGCGCTGGGCCGACACCGTCGTGGCGTGGGCGGAGTCGCGGGGCCACGACCTCGACGCCCTCCTGTGGGAGAACGCCGAGCAGTTCTATCGCACCGCTCAGCCGCGGCAGATCCCGTCTGATGCTGCTCCGCGCTCCGGCCTCCGGGGCTGGCTCCGCGGTCACCGCGGCTAGCCCGGCTTTCCGGCGGCTCCGGTCTCGGTTGCTGCCGTGGGGTCGGTCTCGGTGGTTCCGGTCGCGGTTGCTGCCGTCCGGCGTCGGTCTCTGCGGTTCCGGTCGCGATTGCTGCCGTGGGGTCGGCTCCGAGACGGCGTCAACTGCGACCGGAACTGATGCCGGGCGACCTGCCGAGAGCACGTCGGATTCGCAGGATCAAGTCCTCCGGGTGCGCGAAGAGCACGCTGGTGACCTCGATCACTGTCCAGCCTGCGACCCGAAGTGCCTCGATCCGCTCGACGTCTGCGGCGTAGCGCTGGGCGTGCCGGATCCCCTGATATTCGATCGCGACCTTCCGGGCCGGATACGCGAGGTCTACGCAGGCGAGGAACTGGCCGTCGTCACCATAGACATCGACATTGAGCTCCGGTTCAGGTAGACCTGCCCACACGATGCGACACCGCAGCGCGGACTCGCGGGCAGACCAGGAGTCCTCGCGGATGAGTTCGATCGCCTGTCGAAGACGGGTCGCGCCGACGCGGCGTCCGAGTTCGACCGCGCTGCGTAGACGTTCCACTGTCGAGTAGGAGGTCTTGCCGGGATCCGGTCGGCCGTATCCGACCCGCCAGACGCGACAGAAGTAGTCGCCGAGGGCGACGAGGTCGAGCAGATCCCACGTTCCGAGACCGGCGAACGTCAGCTCCGGGCTGGCGACCGTCAGCCCGGATGGGTGGAGAAGGCGGGCAGCGGGCGCGCGAAGTCGATGCGCTCGTACTCCAGCCGCGCGGACAAGGGCTCCAGAACCGAGGGTGGTGACGTGTACCGGGAGTGTGCGCCCGTCGGCGGGCCGTCTGTCAGCGAGGACCAGAGGCATGGGACCACCCCAGATCGCGACGGCGCTCTCGTGGCTGAGGAACTGACCCGAGCGCAGCCGAGGGCCGTACTCATGCGCGCGGATGCGTCTCTCGACCTGTTGCCGCTCGAAGGAGTCGAGATCGTCGCGAACTGTAGAAGTTCGCACCTGCCGCCGAACGCCACGGAACGGAGTTTCGAGATCGCCCCTCCGCAGGCGGCCCGCATTGAATCCAGCATCCAGTGCCTGTTGCACTGAGAACGATGCACCGAGATGCGCGGGAAGTGGGCGAGACGGAGTCATCGCGCCACGATCGCAGGGTTGCGCGGTCGCTGCTGCGGCTTTCCACAGGTGGCTCGTGTCACGCGCTCCGGTCGCAGTTGCCGTCGTCCGGCGTCGGTCTCTGCGCTTCCGGTCGCAATTGTTGCCGCCCTCGCGCGATGGAGGCGGCGTCAACTGCGACCGGAACGCAGGCGGATGCTACTCCGCGCGCAGGCGCAGCTGGGCCATACCGCCGTCGACCTCGATGAAGGTGCCGGTGGTCGATCCCGCTGCGGGGCTCACGAGGTAGGCGACCGCAGCGGCGACCTCGTCGGGGCTGACCAGGCGTCCGTGCGGCTGGCGTGCTTCGAGGGCGGCGCGCTCGGCGGCGGGGTCGGCTGCCGAATCGAGCAGTCGGCCCACCCACGGGGTGTCGGCCGTGCCGGGGTTGACCGCGTTCACACGGATGCCCTCGCGCAGGTGGTCGGCGGCCATCGCGCGCGTGAGGGCTGCGACGGCTCCCTTCGACGCGCTGTAGAGCGCCCGTTGCGGCAACCCTGTCGTCGAGGCGATGGATGCCGTGTTGCAGACCGCGGCGGACGGAGACTTCCGCAGCCAGGGGAGGGCTGCCGAGGTGACGCGGGCGATGCCCGTGACGTTGACCGAGAGCACGCGCG
The DNA here is from genome assembly GCF_002377845.1 of Microbacterium sp. UBA3486. Taxonomy (NCBI): domain Bacteria; kingdom Bacillati; phylum Actinomycetota; class Actinomycetes; order Micrococcales; family Microbacteriaceae; genus Microbacterium; species Microbacterium sp. UBA3486. Next base: position 11,497 of record NZ_DFQP01000117.1, on the reverse strand, counting down.
CCCACTCGTCGTCGTCGTTCGCGGTGATGTCGCCCTGGGCGCCGATGCCGGCGTTGTTGACGACGATGTCGAGGCGCCCGAACCGCTCGGCCACGGCGCTCACCGCCGCGTCGACACTCTTGCGGTCGGAGACATCGGCTGTGAAGGCGGCGAAGGCGGGGTCGGCCGCCGTGGTGTCCCGGTCGAGGACCGCGATGCTCGCTCCGTCGGCGTGCAGACGCTGGGCGATCGCCGCGCCGATCCCTGATGCTCCACCGGTGACGATCGCCACCAGTCCGTTCAATGCGCTCACTTCCGGGCCTCCCATGCCACGAACTCCTGCCGTTGACGGCCGAGGCCGTCGATCTCGATCTCGACCACGTCGCCCGCGGCGAGATAGGGGTACTTGCCCGACAGGGCGACGCCCTGCGGCGTGCCGGTGAGGATGAGGTCACCGGGCTCCAGCGTCACGTACTGCGAGAGGTGGTGCACGATGTGCTCGACGGTGAAGATCATGTCGCTCGTGTTCGAGTTCTGCCGCGGCTCGCCGTTCACGAAGCTGCGAAGACCGAGCGCGTGGTGATCCACCTCGTCGGGAGTGACGAGCCAGGGCCCGGTGGGGTTGAAGCCGGCCGCGATCTTGCCTTTCGACCACTGCCCGCCCGAGACGGCCATCTGGAAGTCGCGCTCGGAGACGTCATTCGCGGCGACGAAGCCGGCCACGTGCGCCATCGACTCGTCGGGGGAGTCGAGGTAGGCGGTGCGGGTGCCGATCACGATGCCGAGCTCGACCTCCCAGTCGGTCTTCTCGCTGCCGCGGGGGATCGTGACCGCATCGTTCGGGCCCACGACCGTGTTCGGCGTCTTGAGGAAGAGGATCGGGATGGTGGGCGGCTCCGACCCCGACTCGGCGGCGTGAGCCGCGTAGTTCATGCCGATGCAGATCACGGCGCTCGGGCGGGCGATCGGGGCGCCGACGCGCAGCGATGCGGCGTCCGCGAGTTCGGGGAGGTCTCCGGCATCGCGGGCGGCAACGACGCGGGTGACGAAGTCACCCTCGAGGAAATCGCCGTTCACATCGGATGTTACGGGGCGGAGGTCGAGGTATCGGTCGCCCTCCACGAGGACGGGGATCTCATTCCCGGGGGTGCCGAGCCGCGCGAACTTCATGTTTCTCCTGATCGGTCGGGAGGCCGCGATGAGGCGACCGGTCTCGTTGACAGTATAGACATCCGATGTTTACACTCCAAGAGATCCGCGCGGAAGAAATCAGCCGCGCATCGAGAGGAATCCCGTGAGCCGTATCGTCGCCCTCGACACCACCGACATCCGCTTCCCCACGTCCCTGAGCCTGGACGGGTCGGACGCGATGAACCCCGACCCCGACTACTCGGCCGCGTACGTCATCGTGCGCACCGACGCCGACGACGACATCGAGGGCCACGCGTTCGTCTTCACGATCGGCCGCGGCAACGACGTGCAGGTCGCGGCCATCGACGCGCTGGCAGGTCACCTGGTGGGTCGCGAGATCGAGCCCCTCCTCGACGACATGGGCGGCACGTTCCGCGACATCATCGGCGACTCGCAACTGCGCTGGCTCGGGCCGGAGAAGGGCGTCATGCACATGGCCATCGGTGCGGTCATCAACGCGCTGTGGGACATCAAGGCCAAGCGCGCCGGCCTTCCGCTCTGGCAGCTGCTCGCCCGTATGACGCCGGAGGAGCTCGTCGACCTCGTCGACTTCCGGTACCTCACCAACGCCCTCACCCGCGACGACGCCCTCGAGATCCTGCGCGCCGCCGAGCCCGGTCGGGCCGAGAGGGAACAGCGACTGCTCGCCTCCGGATATCCCGGCTACACCACGAGCCCCGGATGGCTCGGCTACTCCGACGAGAAGCTCGAGCGCCTCGCTCGCGAAGCGATGGCCGACGGCTTCACCCAGATCAAGCTCAAGGTCGGCGCCGACCTCGACGACGACATCCGCCGCTTCCGCAAGGCACGTGAGGTGTGCGGGCCCGACTTCCCGATCGCGATCGACGCGAACCAGCGCTGGGAGGTGTCGGAGGCTATCGAGTGGGTCAACGCGCTCGCCGAGTTCCACCCTGCCTGGATCGAGGAGCCCACCAGCCCCGACGACGTGCTCGGTCACGCCGAGATCGCTCGCGGCGTCGCACCGATCCGCGTCGCGACGGGCGAGCACGCCCAGAACCGCGTCATCTTCAAGCAGCTGCTGCAGGCCGAGGCGATCTCCGTCATGCAGATCGACGCCGTGCGCGTCGCCGGCGTGAACGAGAACATCGCCAACCTGCTGCTCGCCGCGAAGTTCGACGTGCCGGTCTGCCCGCACGCCGGCGGTGTGGGCCTGTGCGAGGCTGTGCAGCACCTGTCCATGTTCGACTTCGTCGCCGTCACCGGCACGCGCGAGGGCCGCATGATCGAGTTCGTCGACCACCTGCACGAGCACTTCGTCGTGCCCACCGACATCCAGGGCGGTTCGTACATGGCACCCACCGCGCCGGGAACGGGCATGGAGATGAAGGCCGACAGTATCGCGACCTACACCTGGAAGGGTGCACATGTCGGTGCCTGATCGCGCGGGAGTGCCTGACCGCCTGACCGTCCCGACGCTCGGCTACGGTGCCGCGAACGTGGGCAACCTGTTTCGGCCGCTGACCGATGACGAGGCCTGGGCCGTGCTGGATGCCGCGTGGGAGAGCGGCATCCGCTTCTACGACACGGCGCCGCATTACGGGCTCGGACTCTCCGAGCGTCGGCTCGGGGCCTTCCTGCAGACCAAGCCGCGTGACGAGTACGTGCTCTCGACCAAGGCCGGGCGCCTGCTGCGGCCGAACCCCGACCACGTCGGCGGCGGTCTCGACACCGCGAACGACTTCCACGTTCCCGATGACCTGCAGCGGGTGTGGGATTTCTCGGAAGCGGGTATCCGCACGAGCGTCGACGAGTCGCGCGAGCGCCTCGGCATCGAGCGCATCGACCTTCTCTACCTGCATGACCCTGAGCGGCACGACCTCGACCTCGCGCTCGCCGAGGCTCTGCCCGCGATGGAGGGGTTGCGCGCCGATGGCGAGGTGACCGCGATCGGCATCGGCTCGATGGTGTCGGATGCGCTCGCGGCGGCCGTGCGCTCGGCCGACCTCGACCTCGTCATGGTGGCCGGTCGCTACACGCTCCTCGAACAGCCGGCTGCGGTCGATGTGCTGCCCGCATGCCGCGAGACCGGGACCGGGATCGTGGCGGCATCCGTCTTCAACTCGGGTCTGCTCGCGTCGAGCGAGCCGCGTCGCGACGGACGCTACGAGTACGGGCAGCTGCCGGACGAGCTGTGGGACCGGCTCGTGCGCATCGCCGCCGTGTGCGCCGACCACGACGTGCCGCTGCCCGCGGCGGCGATTCAGTTCCCGCTGCAGTCCGACGTCGTGCGATCGGTCGTGGTGGGCGGCAGCCGCCCGGCGCAGCTGCGGCAGAATGCGGAGTACGCAGCGATCGAGATCCCGACGGCCCTGTGGGAGAACCTGGCGGCGGAAGGGCTCATCTCCGCCTGATCGACCCGTCCCCGGAATCACCCGACGTCTCACCGAGAGGAGCACTCGTGCTCGAAGGAATCCATCCCCTGCTCACCGGAGAGCTGCTGCTGCACCTCGATCGCATGGGACACTCCGATGCCGTGGTCGTCGCCGACGCGCATTTCCCGGCATGGGGTCTGGGCGCACGGGTGATCGACCTCCCCGGCACGACGACGCCCGAGGTCGTGGCGGCCATCCGCACGGTGCTCCCTCTGGATGATGCGCCCGGTATCGACCTGATGACCTCGGCTGACGGCGAGGTGCTCGACGTGCAGAACGAGCTGATGGCCGCGGCGGGGACGGCCGTGGATACGACGGCTTTCGTCGAGCGGTTCGCCTACTACGAGGTCGCGAAGGCCGCGTACCTGCTCGTGCGCACGGGCGAGACCCGCAAGTACGGCAACGCGCTGCTGCGCAAGGGGGTCGTCGGGCACGCGTCGGCGTGACGCCGTTCACAACCCGGGAACGGCGTCGGCGGAGGCGGCCGGATCGGCCGTTTCGACTCTGAGCTGCTCTCTTCTCCCGAGTTGTGAACACCCGGGAGTTGTGAACACCGGGAGTTGTGAACGCCGAGTTCAGCGACCGACGGTCGATTCCCGCACGATGAGCTCGGCAGGGAACGGCGTCGTCGCAGGCGGGGGAGCCGAGGGATCAGCGAGCTGCCGCAGCAGGGCGGCCCCGGCGGCGCGGCCGATCTCGTAGCCGGGCTGCCGCACGCTCGTGAGCGGTACGACGCCCTGATGGGCCTGCGCCACGTCGTCGAAGCCGACCAGCGCGATCTCCTCGGGCACGCGGATTCCATGGCGCAGCAGCGTGGTGAGCACGCCGAGCGCCACCATGTCGTTCGCCGCGAACACGGCGTCGGGTCGTTCGGAGGCGGGCATCGCGATGATCTGCGCGCCGGACTGCAGGCCGTCCTCTGTCGCCAGGTGCGGTACCTCGATCGTGGATACCGTCACGTCGGTGCCGGCCACCGCTTCGCGCAGCCCGGCCAGGCGGTCGTTCGACTGACTCACGGCCGGATTGCCGAGGAACAGGATGTGCTCTCGCCCGAGTCCGACGAGATGCTCGCCGGCGAGCCGCCCCCCGGCGCGGTCGTCGAACAGCACGGAGGCGACCTTCGACGAGTCGGGGATCGGACCCACGACGACCGAACGGATGCCGCGATCGGCGAGCCCCTCCAGGCGCGGCACCACGTCGCCGAGCGGATAGATGACGATGCCCTGCACCCGGTGCGCCTCGAACATGTCGAGGTTGCGCCGCTCCTGCGCGTCGTCGCGATTGCTGTTGCTGAAGAACAGCGACCAGCCGCCCTCTCGCGCCACGTCTTCGACCCCACGCGAGAGGTCGTGGAAGTAGGGCAGCCAGGCGTCGAGAAGGATGAGCGCGAGAGCCTTGCTCGATCCTGCACGCAGCTGCCGGGCGGATTCGTTCGGCACGAAGCCGAGTTGTTCGACCGCCGCGCGCACCCGCTCCCGCGTCGCGGCTCCGAGCACGTGCGGATGGTTGAGGTAGTTGGAGACGGTGGAGGAGGAGACTCCGGCGAGGGCGGCGACGTCCTTGACGCTCGCGGGCATGGGGCTCCTTCGTCCGGCCGCGCGGTCGGGGCTCCTGACCACGTCGGCGGCCTCAGGATATCGGAGGAGTTGCAACGTGCCAAGAAAGTTCTTGACAGGCCTCGTCCGCCCGACGTAGCGTGACTCGCACACCGCGGTTGGCACGTGCCAACCGCGGACGGCGACGGTGCCGCACACCCGCTGGGAGAGGTCTCATGAACATCGGCTGCCACGGGCTCGTCTGGACGGGGAACTTCGATGCCGAGGGCATCCGTCTGGCGGTGCGCAAGACCAAGGAGGCGGGTTTCGACCTCATCGAGTTCCCGCTGATGGACCCGTTCTCGTTCGACGTCTCCGTCGCGAAGGATGCGTTGGAGGAGTACGACCTCGCCGTCAGCGCCTCGCTCGGACTCTCCGAGGCGACCGACGTCACCAGCTCCGACCCCGCGATCGTCGCGGCCGGCGAAGCCCTGCTCCTGAAAGCCGTCGACGTGCTCGCGGATCTGGGCGGTCAGCACTTCTGCGGGGTGATCTACAGCGCCATGAAGAAGTACATGGAGCCGGTGACGGCCGAAGGGCTCGCGAGCAGCAAGGCCGCGATCGCGCGGGTCGCCGACCATGCCGCCGAACGTGGGGTCTCCGTCGCGCTCGAGGTCGTGAACCGCTACGAGACCAACGTGCTGAACACGGCGAGGCAGGCTCTGGAGTATGTCGCCGAGGTCGATCGGCCGAACCTCGGGATCCACATCGACACGTACCACATGAACATCGAGGAGTCGGATATGTTCGCGCCGGTCCTCGATGCCGCCCCCGCCCTGCGCTACGTGCACATCGGCGAGAGCCACCGTGGCTATCTCGGGACCGGGACGGTCGACTTCGACACGTTCTTCAAGGCGCTCGGCCGCATCGGCTACGACGGTCCGATCGTCTTCGAGTCGTTCTCGTCGGCGGTCGTCGCCCCCGACCTCAGCCGCATGCTCGGCATCTGGCGCAACCTCTGGAACGACAACGTCGAACTCGGCGCCCACGCGAACGCGTACATCCGCGACAAGCTCGTCGCGGTCGAGTCGATCCGCCTCCACTGAGTCGGAATCCCGCCGGGGGGGCATCGGAAGATCAAGATGTCATTACAGGTCTTCCCCATCCGTCCGTCATTAGATACATTTAGATACAACTTGCGCTGCCCGTAGCGTAGGACGCAGAATTGATCCGATGTTTGCGACGGAATGATCCGTCGACGTCGAAGCAGAACCTTCAAGGAAGCAGGTGAGCGCATGAGTGGACCCATCCTCCGGGTCGAGGGGATCAGCAAAGGATTCCCCGGCGTGCAGGCGCTGAAGGGCGTGCACCTCGAGGTGCACGCCGGCGAGGTGCTCGTGCTCGTGGGCGAGAACGGCGCGGGAAAGTCGACCCTGATGAAGATCCTCTCCGGGATCTACACCAAGGACGAGGGCACGATCACGTTCGAGGGTCAGGAGGTCGAGCTCACGAGCCCCCTCCAGGCGCAGGAGCTCGGCATCACGATCATCCATCAGGAGCTCAACCTGATGCCCGATCTGACCGTGGCGCAGAACATCTACGTGGGGCGAGAGCCCACCACGGGGCCGTTCCTGTCGGAGCGCAAGCTCAACGCGCAGACCGCCGACCTGCTGCAGCGCCTCGACATCCACCTGAACCCCCGTCAGCTCGTCGGCGAGCTCACGGTGGCCGAGCAGCAGATGGTCGAGATCGCCAAGGCGCTGTCCTTCAACGCCAAGGTCCTCATCATGGACGAGCCCACCTCGGCCCTCACCGACACCGAGGTCGAGACGCTCTTCGTGCTGATCGAGCAGCTCAAGGCGCGCGGCACCGGGATCGTCTACATCTCGCACCGCATGGACGAGCTGCGCCGTCTGGCCGACCGCGTGACCGTCCTGCGTGACGGCACATACATCGGATCACTCGACAAGTCCGAGATCACCATCCCGACGATCATCGAGATGATGGTCGGGCGTGTGATCGACGAGGGGACCCGCCCCCAGGCCCGCGAGCACGCGAACGACCCCGTGGTCCTCGAAGTGCAGGGTCTGTCGACCAAGAGCCTCTTGAAAGACGTCTCGTTCCAGTTGCACAAGGGTGAGATCCTCGGCTTCGCCGGGCTCATGGGCGCCGGTCGCACCGAGACCGCCCGTGCGGTCATCGGTGCCGACCACCGCGACAGCGGCACGATCGCCATCGACGGTCGCGCGGTGCGCATCGCCCAGCCGGCGGATGCCGTGCACCACGGTGTCGGATACCTCTCGGAGGACCGCAAGCTCCTCGGACTCATGCTCGAGCAGGACGTGACGTTCAACACCGTGCTCGCCTCGCTCGGCTCCTACGCCAATGCGATCGGCTGGATGGGCGACAGCAAGGCGAAGAACCGTACCAAGGAGTACGTGCAGCAGCTGCGGGTGAAGACGCCATCGGTCAACCAGGTCGTCAAGCTCCTCTCCGGAGGGAACCAGCAGAAGGTCGTCATCGCCCGGTGGCTGATGCGCGACTGCGACATCCTCATCTTCGACGAGCCGACCAGAGGGATCGACGTCGGCGCGAAGGAGGAGATCTACCGCCTCATGCAGCAGCTCGCTGACGCAGGCAAATCCATCATCGTCATCTCATCCGAGCTCCCGGAGATCCTCCGTGTGGCGAACCGCATCGCGGTCTTCGCCAACGGTCGCATCACCGGGACGCTCCGCAACGAGGAAGCAAGCCAGGAGAAGATCATGCAACTCGCAGCCCACGGGGAGGAAGACTGATGAGCGCTCCGCAGCAGCCCGGATCGTCGACGACGACGATCATCCAGACCGCCGTGAACGAGAACACGGACAAGAGGGACGTCGGGGCGTTCCTGAAGCGTCAGTTCCAGCAGTCGCTGGCGTTCGGCACGCTCATCGTGCTGATCATCTTCTTCTCGATCGCCAGCCCCAACTTCTTCACCTTCAGCAACATCGCCACCGTGCTGCTGTCGACGGCGGTCATCGGCATCCTCGCCCTCGGCACCACCTTCGTCATCATCACCGGCGGCATCGACCTGTCGATCGGCACCGGGATGGCGCTCTGCGCCGTGATGACAGGTGTGTTCGTGACGAACATGGGGCTCCCGGTATGGGTCGGCGTCATCGGCGGCATCCTGACCGGCGTGCTGATGGGACTCGTCAACGGCGTGAACATCACGTTCCTCCGGCTTCCTCCGTTCATCGCCACCCTCGCGATGATGATGATCGCCGGCGGCCTCGCCCTCGTGATCTCGGGGGTCGCACCGATCTACTTCTCCACCTCGGCCCCCGACTTCAAGAAGATCGCCCTCGGCGTGATCATCCCCGGCATCCCGAACGCCGTGCTCGTCACCGCCGTGCTCGCGATCATCGCCTACCTGGTGCTGTCGAAGACGCTGCTCGGCCGCTACACGTTCGCGATCGGATCGAACGAAGAGGCCACGCGCCTCTCGGGTGTCAACACGCGTCGCTGGACGATCCTGATCTACATGTTCGCCGGGGCGTTCACCGGCGTCGCGGGCATCGTCATCGCCTCCCGCCTCGACTCGGCCCAGCCGCAGATCGGCACCGGATACGAACTGCAGGCAATCGCCGCGGTCATCATCGGCGGCACCTCGCTGCTGGGCGGACGCGGATCGATCCTCGGCACCGTGATCGGCGCGCTCATCATGAGCGTGCTCGTGAACGGCCTGCGCATCATGTCGATCCAGCCCGAGTGGCAGAACATCGTCGTCGGCGTGGTCGTGCTGCTCGCGGTGTTCCTCGACTCGCTCCGCAACCGACAGCGCACCTGAGACCTGGGCGGCGGCGAAACCCGTGCCCGTCGTCGTCCTCCGGCTCCGGCCGGCTCCGCGGAGACATCCGCACAGGCACCTGGAATGTCCACAGCGCCGGCCCGTCCGGCATCCACACAGAACAAACCGAGCCGTACCCAAACAATGGAGTTTTCATGAAATTCGGGAAGAAGACCGCACTCGTGGCCCTCGTGGCCGCATCCGCACTGGTGTTCGCCGGCTGTGCCGGCGGTGGCGGCGACGTGATCGAGGAAGGCTCGAGCAGCGGCGGCAGCAACGACGGCGAGATGTACATCGCCATGGTCTCGAAGGGCTTCCAGCACCAGTTCTGGCAGGCCGTGAAGAAGGGTGCAGAGGACAAGGCGAAGGAGCTCGGCGTGAAGATCACGTTCGAGGGCCCCGCAGCCGAGACCGAGATCGCCGGCCAGCTCGAGATGCTGACCGCTGCGATCGACAAGAACCCGGACGCCATCGCCTACGCCGCCCTCGACCCCGAGGCGTGCGTCGCTCCGCTCGAGCAGGCCAAGGCGAAGGACATCCCCGTCGTCTACTTCGACGCCCCCTGCAACGGTGACGTCGGGCTCAGCCTGTCGGCCACCGACAGCAAGGTCGCCGGTGCGCTCGCTGCCGAGCACATGGCCGACCTGATCGGCGGCGAAGGACAGGTCGCGATCGTCGGCCACTCGCAGATCAACTCGACCGGTGTCGAGCGTCGCGACGGCTTCGTCGACAAGATCAAGGCGGACTACCCCGACATCGAGATCGTCGACATCCAGTACGGCGACGGCGACCACCTCAAGTCGGCTGACATCGCCAAGACCCTGATCGCGGCACACCCCGACCTCAAGGGCATCTACGGCACCAACGAGGGCTCGGCCATCGGCGTCGTGAACGCCGTGAACGAGCTCGGCCTCGAGAAGGGCAAGATCACGATCGTCGGCTTCGACTCCGGCGCCGCACAGATCAACGCCATCAAGGACGGCACCATGGCCGGTGCCATCACGCAGGACCCGATCGGCATCGGTGCCCAGGTCGTGCAGGCCGCGTACGACGCCGCCAACGGCGACTCGGTCGAGAAGTTCTACGACACCGGTTCGTACTGGTACGACAAGACCAACATCGAAGACCCGAAGATCGCGGCTGTCCTCTACGAGTGACACCCCGCTGACGCGAAGAAGCCCCTCGCCTTCGGGTGGGGGGCTTCTTCGTGTTCGGGGCCGGCATGGGGCGGCGTTCGACGATCGAGGACAGAATCTGTCCGGGGTGGCTGTCAGAGTGATCGCGACGAAAGGACACACACCATGAGCAGCACTCCCGCCCTCCCGGCAGGATCGAACACCATCAACCCCTTCCTCATGACCGACGACGCGGCCCGCATCATCGACTTCGTGATCGAGGTCTTCGGGGCGACCGACGTTCCCGAGGCCCGCACCGTCGACACCGACGGACTGATCCTGCACTCAGAGTTGCGCATCGGCGATTCCGTCATCACTGTCGCCGACCGCAAGCCCGACTGGCCCTTCACTCCCGGATTCCTCCAGGTGTACGTCGACGACGTCGAGGGAACGCTCGCACGAGCCGTCGAACTCGGCGCCCGTATCGTGACCCGGCCGACCGACTTCTTCGGAGATACGTTCTCGCGCTTCGCCGACCCCTCGGAAAATCTCTGGTGGGTCTACGCCCATGTTCCGCAGGATCAGACGTGGGATGCCGACGGAGCGGACGTTGCCACGTGGAACGGATCTACGGACGGTGGAGAGGCCGAAGGGCACGATGCCGCCGAAGACGACTGGTCGAGTTTCACCTCGCCAGAGCTCGAGTACATCCACGAGAGCCTTGTGGAGGCGATGGCAGCCCTGCGGGATCCCCGGCTCGATCGCTGAACGGCGTCGGGGCCGTCAGAGGCGGCGGAGGAAGGTGAGCTGCGACGTCGGTTCGACGATGAGCTCCTGCAACGCCACGTTGAAGGGGACTCCGGCGGGGGCGGCGATGTGCGCCTGGAAGGCCGCCTCGTCGCGGTAGACCTCGTAGACGAAGAAGCGGTCGGGGTCGTCGACGAGCCGGGTCGCATCGAAGACGACGTTGCCCTCCTCGGCGCGCACGACCTCGGCGAAGTCACGCACCAGGGCGGCCACGCGATCGCCGGCTCCGGGCTGGGCGGTGAACGTGGCGTGCAGGATGGTCGGCTCGGACACGGTGTCTCCTCGGGGGTGTCGGGGGTGGAAGCGGATGCTCATGGCCATGCTCGTGCTCAGGGCGCGGATCAGGGCGGCAGGGTCAGGGCGAGAGGGTCAGCAACCGCGCCGGGGTGGACACGAGCATTCGATGCACGGCCTCGTCTCCTACGGCCGCGCGGAGGCGCGGGAGGTAGCGGTCGCCGAGGTAGGCGAGTCCGGGCATGCCGCCGTACGCGATGTACCTCGTGCGCCGGGCGACGTCGCCGCCGAGCACGATCCGGTCGCCGGCACCACGCTCGACCACCGCGACGGTCAGGGCGAGCAGTTCGGCGTCGGAGCGGGTGCGCGGACGCGCGAAGCCGTCGTACCCGAGGTGGGCACCGCGTTCGG
>NZ_DFQP01000016.1:66730-66902 GCF_002377845.1 Microbacterium sp. UBA3486 | reverse complement strand
GCGCCGGGCACAGTGCTCACCGAGGCCATCGCCGAGCCCGTCGGGGCGGTCACCGACATCCAGTCCTGGCTCGCGGCCGGCGGTCCGCTCCCTCGGCGCCTCGCGACGCTCGCCCCGCTCGTCCTCGACGCCGCGCAGTCGGGCGACGTCGTCGCCGGCGGGGTCGTCACCT
>NZ_DFQP01000016.1:66228-66502 GCF_002377845.1 Microbacterium sp. UBA3486 | reverse complement strand
GACGTCGTCGCCGGCGGGATCGTCACCGAGGGGATCCGACTGCTCACGGCGACGGCGTCCGCCGCGTCCGCGCTCACGGCCGACGTCGTGCTCCATGGCGGACTCACCGCGCATTCGTGGTTCCGCGAGTGCCTCACCTCCTCCCTGCAGGCTGCCGGGCGTCGGGTCGTCCCCGCGCGCGGTGACGCCCTCGACGGTGCGCTGCTGCTCGCACGCCGCACCGACCTCCCCCACGAAAGGTTCGTCCACCGTGCCGAATGACGATTCCCGCCTC
>NZ_DFQP01000016.1:2781-66088 GCF_002377845.1 Microbacterium sp. UBA3486 | reverse complement strand
ACGATTCCCGCCTCGCCGCCCTCCTCTCCGTGCTCGACCGCCTCGACACCGAGGCCTCGACGACCGAGCGCGGCGACCTCGACCTGCTCGGCACCGCTGAGCTCGTCCGGCGCATGAACGCCGAGGACCGGCGGGTGCCCGAGGCCGTCGCCGAGCACGCCGAGGAGATCGCGGCCGCCGTCGACGGCATCACCGCGCGGTTCCGGCGCGGGGGGCGCCTCATCTACATCGGCGCCGGCACGGCAGGCCGTATCGGCGTGCTCGACGCGAGCGAGTGCCCGCCGACCTTCGGCACCGATCCCTCGATGGTGGTCGGTCTGATCGCCGGCGGAGAGACCGCGATCCGCTCGGCCGTGGAGAACGCCGAAGACGACGACACCGCCGCGGAGGCTTCGCTGCGGAGGCTCGCACTCTCGGAGAGCGACACGGTGGTCGGCATCTCGGCATCCGGCCGCACCCCCTATGTCGTGGGAGGGCTGACCTACGCGCGCAGCGTCGGCGCCTTCACGGTCGCGATCGCCTCGAACGCCGATTCCGAGATCGGTGCGGCCGCCGAGATCGCGATCGAGGTCGTCACCGGTCCCGAGTTCATCTCCGGATCCACTCGGCTCAAGTCGGGCACCGCGCAGAAGCTCGTCGTCAACATGCTCACCACGCTGTCGATGATCAACCTCGGCAAGACATATCGAGGGGTGATGGTCGACCTGCTGGCCACGAACGAGAAGCTCCACGCCCGCTCCATCCGCACGGTGTCGCAGCTCGCCGGCGTCGACACCGATCAGGCGGCTGGGGCGCTGCAGGCGGCGGACGGCTCGGTCAAGCTCGCACTCCTCATGCTCGCCGCCGACGCGACGCCCGAGGATGCGGCATCCGCCCTCGACGAGGCCGACGGCATCCTTCGCGACGCGATCGCGGCACTCGCCTGATCTTCATACGCACCTGATCTCGGCACGCACCTGCGTCTCGGGCGCCGGGCGCGGTGCTGATTCCGGACGCCGGACGTGGCCCTGGGGCGCTCCTGCGTCAATAGGATTCGTGTGTGGATGATCTCGTTCCGGCGGCGCCCTGGTTGCTCGTCGGTGCGGCCGTCGTCGCGGCGGTGGCCTCGCTGATCGCGGGGCGCGCCGTGCCGTGGCAGGGCCGGCAGGCCGTGCTGGTCATGGCGGTCGCGATGCTCGTGACCGCGCTCGCCGGAGATGCCCCGATGGTCGGTCTGGGGCTGGGGGTCGTGCTGCTGCTCTCCGCCATGCTCGGCACGGTGGGGGTGCGCGGAACCTCGGCTGCCGGCGAGTGCTTCCGCCGTGCGCTCATCGCCCTGCTCCTCGCCGTCTGCGCGTTCGAGAGTGCGGTGACAGGCGAGGCTCCAGAGGCCGGTGCGGGGACGCACGGAGGCCATGGAGGTCTCTCGGGGCTGCTGTCGGTCCTGATCGTCGCCGGAGTGATCGGCGTGGTGCTGTGGACCGTCGTGGCGGACTGGTTCGTCGAGCCCGTCCATCACGGGCGCACCGCGCGAATGGTCGCGACCGAATCGTGGGCGCTGGCCGCCGGGGTCGCCCTGATGTGCCTGGCGACGTGAGGGGAGTTCCGGGTTCCGATAGCGTGGCGACATGCCTCTCGCTCTGATCACCGGTGCCGCCCGTGTCGACAGCATCGCCGCCGGCATCGTCCCTCGACTGCGCGCCGCCGGATGGACCGTCGTCACCAGCGACCTGCACGATGCCGACCACCCGGCCGACCTCTCGACACACGAGGGACCGGAGGCGCTGATCGCCGAGGTCACCGCCGCGCACGGACCGATCACCGCCCTCATCCTGAGCCATGCGCATGACGTGGAGTCGGGCATCCTCGACACGACCGCCGAGAGCTTCGACCTGCACGTTGCCGTGAACGCGCGGGCGACTCTGCTGCTGATCGCCGCGTTCGCGCGGCAGATCGGCGACGAGGGGGGAGTCATCCTCGCGCTCACCAGCGACCACGTCACCGGCAACCTCCCGTACGGCGCATCCAAGGGTGCCCTCGACCGCCTCGTGATCTCTGCGGCGCGCGAGCTCGGTCCGCGCGGGATCTCGGCGAACGTGCTGAACCCGGGCCCCATCGACACCGGCTGGATGGACGACGACACGCGCACGGGTCTGGCCGGGATGACGCCCCTCGGGCGCCTCGGGCAGCCGGCGGACGTGGCTGCGGTGGTGGAGTTCCTCGTGTCGGACGAGGGGCGCTGGATCTCCGGGCAACTGCTGAAGTCCGACGGCGCGTTCTCGGCGCAGTACTGAGGGGTGCGGGGCGCTCGATCAGTCGGCGGCGCTGGCGATCGTCAGTGCCCGCCGCCGAACTCGATCATCCCGACCCCGACGGCGATGAGTGCGACGCCGACGGCCATCATCGCCGAGAAGTGGTCCTTGAAGATCACCCGTCCCAGCACGGCGGTCAGTGCGACGCCGGCGGCGGCCCAGATTCCGTAGGCGACGCCCACCGGCATTCCCATCGCCAGGATCGTGCCGAGCAGTGTGAATGCCGCGAGGTAGCCGACGACGATCACGGGGATCCAACGGCGACGTCGCAGCCCCTCGGATGCGCGCAGACTCAACGTCGCGGTGACCTCGCTGGCGATCGCGAGGGAGAGGAGCAGCCAGGTCACGGCGCCACCTCCCTGGTCTCGCGCGTGTGGGAGCCGAGCTCGACGAGCAGCACGCCGACCACGATCACGCCGACGCCGACGATCTGCACCGGTCCCAGCAGCTCGCCGAACAGCACGGTGCCGAGCACAGCGGTCAGCACGACTCCGATCGCCGACCAGATGCCGTACGCGACCCCGACGGCCATGCCGCGATCGAGCACCACCGACAGCAGCCACAGTGAGCCGGAGTAGCCCAGAACCACGACGATCAGCCAGAGCGGATGTGTGAACCCTTCGGCCGCGCGTAGTGAGAGGGTCGCGGTGACCTCCAGTGCGATCGCGAGCAGGAGGGGCGGCCAAGCCGAACGGCGAGGGCGATCTGTCATCGGGGGCCTTTCGTGGAGGGTCCGAGGGGGAGAACGCGAGGGTGGCGTGCAGGATTCCCGGCGCGAGTGGAATCGATGGCGGTCGAGAGCGGGACGGGAGCGAGCTGTCGACGTCGGACAGGAGAGGGATCGTGTCACCGCTGATATGCCGGCATGGATTCGAATATAGCTTCGAATGTCGGTGGTGTTCGCGGTAAAATCGAGTATGTCGAATTTGACCGCGTTGCATGAGGCGATGTCTCGCTTGGATGAGGTGTGGGCGGGCGTGGGTGATTCGGGGGAGTTGTCGCGGGAGCAGCTGATCGTGGTGAGCGCGTCGATCGGGGTGTTGCGGCGTCGGTTGGATGCGGTGCATGTGTCGGTGGCGGCGTGCATCTCTCGGGAGTCGCGTGCGGAGCTGGGTGCGGGGAGTCTGGCGAAGCAGCAGGGTTTCCGGAGTCCGGCGACGTTGATCGCGGCCGCGACGGGGGTGTCGACGGGTGAGGCGTCGCGGTTGGTCAGGGTGGGTGAGGCGACGGCGCCGCGGAGTGATCTTCTGGGGGCGCGTCTGCCGGCGAGGTATCCGTTGGTGAGCGAGGCGCTGGATGCGGGGGTGCTGGGGGCTCCGGCGGCGGCGTTGATCATCGCGGCGCTGGATCGGTGCCGGGTTGTGGCGGGGGTGGAGCGGATCGCTGAGGGGGAGCGGCTGCTGGTGGAGTCTGCCGATGGTATGGCACTCGATGGTGTGCGCACGCTCGTGGTGCGGGTGGAGGCGTGGCTCGACCCGGATGGGGTGGAGCCGCGTGAGGAAGAGCGCCGTGGCAGGCGGGCGTTGTCATTGTTCGAGCGGGACGGGATGGTGCATCTGAACGCGGTTCTCGATGTGGAGACCGCGGCGCCGGTGGTGACGGCGATCCGGGGGTTCGTGACGGCGGTGTTCGCGGCGCGGAAGGGCGCGCCCGATGCGGGCGCGTCTGATGGGGATCGGCGGACGGTGCCGATGATTCAGGCGGATGCTCTTTCGGTGTTCTGTGCGCATGTGCTCGGGTGTGAGCGGCGGGTTCCGGTCGCCGGTGCGAGGGTGATCGTGCGGGTGGGCCTCGATGATCTGGAGGCCGGGACCGGGTCGGCGACCGTGGATGGTGTGGATCAGCCGGTCAGTGTCGGGGCGGCGCGGCGGATGGCGGCCGGGGGCGGCGTGATCCCCTGTGTCCTCGGTGGGGACAGTGAGGTTCTCGATTGGGGGCGGGAGAAACGGTTGTTCACCCGGGCGCAACGGCTGGCGTTGGTGGAGCGTGACGGGGGATGCGCGATGTGCGGGTTGCCGCCGGAGATGACGAGGGCGCATCACATCCGCTGGTGGAGACGCGACCGCGGGCCGACCGATCTCTCCAACGGGGTACTGCTGTGTGAGACGTGTCACCATCGCATCCACGACAACGGGTGGGAGATACGCATCGACGCTCCCGGGACCGGAAGCGGGACCGGAACCGGGACCGGAAGCGGGACCGGAAGTGGGAGTGGGAGTGGGAGCCGGGGTCGAGCGCGGGGTCGAGCGCGGGTGTGGTTCATACCGCCGCGATACGTCGACCCGCAACAGACCCCGAGGCTCGGCGGGCGCGCACGCTTCGACATCGCCGCGTGACGGTGTCGCTGCACCATCACGGCGGCTCGGCATCAGGCCGGCGGCTCGGCGTCAGCCCGATCGTGTCATCCTTCGCACTCGGACATCTGCGGCGCGCTCCGCGACAAGCGCCGTGAGGAACGCCCGTCGACAATGAGAAGACGACCAGCTTCTCGACTGTCGCTGGCCCGCGCCACGCTCGAAGGAGAGTCCCCGATGTCCGATTCCGCCGCTTCCGCAGCCGCTGCGCTGCTCGACCGCATCCAGGCGCCGGAAGGCGCAGGCCGGGACATCCCGGATGCCGCGACCCGTGAGGTCATCGGGCGCGCCCCCGTGGCGTCGGTCGACGACCTCGACGATGCGATCGCTCGCGCGAAGGCCGCCCAACCGGCCTGGGAGGCGCTCGGCCACGAGAAGCGGAGCGCACTTCTCCTCGCAGCTGCCGATGCCATCGACGCCAACGCCGAAGGCCTCGCCCACCTGCTCTCCCGGGAGCAGGGGAAGCCGCTCAACGGTCCCAACGCCCGCTTCGAGCTCGGCGCGTGTTCCGCCTGGCTGCGCACCAACGCCACCACGGCGATCGAGCCGCAGGTCCTCGTAGACGACGAGACCCTGCACGCCGAGCTCGTCTACAAGGCGGCCGGAGTCGTCGGTGCCATCGGCCCGTGGAACTGGCCGCTCATGATCAGCATCTGGCAGATCGGCCCCTCCCTGCGGATGGGCAACACCGTCGTCGCGAAACCGAGCGAGTACACGCCCCTGAGCGTGCTCGCGATGATCGCCGTGATGAACGAGGTACTCCCGGCCGACGTCTTGATCGGAGTCTCCGGCGACCGCGAGGTCGGCGCACGGCTCGCCTCTCACCCGGACATCGCGAAGATCATGTTCACCGGTTCGACCGCCACCGGACGTCGCATCATCGAGAGCTCGGCCGGCAACCTCGCTCGTCTGACGCTCGAGCTGGGCGGCAACGACGCCGGCATCGTGCTGCCCGGCACCGACGTCGCGGCCATCGCCGAAGACCTCTTCTGGGGAGCCTTCATCAACACCGGGCAGACCTGCGCCGCGATGAAGCGCCTGTACGTGCACGACTCGGTGTACGACGAGGTCGTCGACGCACTGGCATCGATCGCCGGCTCCATGCCGATGGGCAACGGACTCGACGAGAACAACGTGCTGGGGCCGCTGCAGAACCGTGCACAGTTCGACATCGTCAGCCGCCTGGTCGACGATGCCAGGAGTCGCGGTGCGCGCATCGTCACCGGCGGAGAGTCGGCCCCCGAACTCGGGGAGCTCTTCTACCGCCCCACCATCGTCGCCGACATCGACAACGACGCGGCGCTCGTGCAAGAAGAGCAGTTCGGTCCCGCACTGCCGGTGATCCGATACAGCGATGTCGACGAGGCCTTCGCGCTGGCGAACTCCCTCGACGTGGGGCTGGGCGCCTCGGTCTGGTCGAGCGACCCGGAGGCGGCGCGTGATGCGGCCTCCCGGATGCAGTCCGGCACCGTGTGGATCAACTCGCACGGCGGACTGCATCCGATGGTGCCGTTCGGCGGCGTGAAGAGTTCGGGCTACGGGCTGGAGTTCGGCGTCGAGGGACTCAAGTCCGTCGCCGTCACCCAGGTCGTCTCGGGCCCCGGCCGGAAGGCCTGACCCGTGCGCTCTGCCATCGTCGTCGGAGCCGGGACCTCGGGAGCCATCGTCGCGCGTCGTCTCACGGACGCGGGCGTCGCAGTGACCCTCATCGAAGCCGGCGGGTACGACACCAACCCGGCCATCCACGACCCCTCCCGCGCGGGCGAACTCTGGCACTCCGCAGAGGACTGGGATTACTTCACCGTCCCCCAGACGCACGCGGGCGGCCGTCGGCTGCATCTGCCGCGCGGCAAGGTCACCGGGGGATCGCACGCCCTCAACGCCATGATCTGGGTGCGCGGAGCCGCTTCCGACTACGACGCGTGGGAGCGCGCCGGCGCACACGGCTGGGGCTGGGCCGAGGTCGAGCCCGTCTACGAGGCCATCGAGAACGACCTGCTGCCGGTCACCGACGACTACCCGCTCTCGCCGATCCAGGCCTCGATCATCGACGCCGCGGTGCAGGAAGGACTGACGCACAACCCGGACTACAACGCGGGCACCCTCGACGGAGTCTCGCAGGAGCAGGTCACCATGCGCGACGGCCGCCGGGTCAACACCTGGACGGCGTACGCGCAGCCCGTCGCGGAGAAGCTGACGATCGTCACCGGACGCGAAGTCCATTCGGTCATCGTGCGCGACGGCCGCGCCGTCGGCGTGCGACTGGGGGAGGGGGAGGAGTCCGAAGAGGTCCTCGCGGACGAGGTCATCCTCGCGGCCGGTGCCATCGGGTCGCCCGTGATCCTGCTGCGCTCCGGCATCGGTCCGGCAGCCGACCTCACCGCGCTCGGCATCCCGGTCGTGCAGGACTCGCCCGGGGTCGGGCAGAACCTCCACGACCACCTCCTGTCGCCGGTGATATTCACCACGCGGCGCCCGGTCGGGCCTCCGCAACCGGGAGTCTCCGTGACGCAGACGCACCTCTTCTGGCGCAGCCGCGACGACCTCGCCGAGCCCGACACGCAGCCGATCAACTTCTCGGTGCCCATGTGGGGCGAGCTCGAGCCCCGTGGCGACGACGGATTCACCCTCATGGCCGGCCTCGTGACGCCGCACAGCCGCGGCACTCTCCGACTCACCGGCGCAACGCTCGCGGACCTGCCGGCCATCGACCTGGCGGCGCTGGAGGACGACCGTGACGTGGCCTCACTGGCCGCATCCGTGCGGCAGTGCCGTCGGATCGGAGCACGCCCCGCCCTCGGTGAGGAGTGGGGCGCCGTCGAGGTGTACCCGGGCCCCGAGGTCTCCGACTCCGGAGTGGAGGACTGGGTGCGCCGCACCGCGATCACCTACCACCACCAGGTCGGCACCTGCCGCATGGGCACGGATGCGCAGGCCGTGGTCGATCCGCAACTGCGCGTGCGCGGCATCGCAGGGCTGCGAGTGATCGATGCTTCGGTCATGCCGACCGTGCCCACCGGCAACACCAACGCCCCCGCCGCGATGATCGGCGAACGTGGAGCCCGCTTCGTGCTCGAGGGCTGAGGGACGACGGCTGAGGGACGAGCGCTGGCCCCGGACAGATCCGGTGTCGACGCCTCTTTCCTTTCAGTCGCCGTGCACCCGACGTCCGGCGAACCACGTCGAGATGACCTCGGTGCGCACGATGTCCTCGGCGGGGCCGGCGATCGCGTCACGGGCCAGCACGACGAAGTCCGCCGACTTGCCGGGGGTCAGCGAGCCGGTCTCGTCGCCGAGTCCCATCGCGGTCGCGGCGTTGATCGTGAAGACCTCCAACGCCTCCTCGGCGGTGATGGCCTGCTCGGGCCACAGGGTGCCGGGTGCGCGGCCGAGCGGATCGGCTCTCGTCACGAGACCCTGCAGACCTTCGAGGGTGTTCGGAGAATCGCTCACGGGCCAGTCCGAGCCGCCGGCGACGCGGGCTCCCGCGTCGATCAGTGCCCGGTTCGGCTGGGAATGCTCCGCGCGCTCGCCGAGAACCTCGGCCAGCGCCTGCGGGATCACACCCGGATACCAGATGAACGGCGAGATGTCGGCCGAGACGTCCAGAGCCTGCAGTCGCGGGATGTCCGACTCGGCCAGGAACTGCCCGTGCGCGATCTGGATGGGGGTGGTGAAGCCCTCGTCGCGCAGCTGCGCGGCCGCGTCGAGCACGAGACGTGCCGAGCCGTCGCCCGTGCAGTGCACCTTCGCGCCGAGACCTCGCCGCGCCACGGAGCGGAGCCACCCGATGAGCTCGTCCAGGGTCATGGTGGTCTCGCCGTGGAAGTGCGCGCCGTGCGGGGCGTCCGCGAGATACGGCTCGAGGAACGACGCCGTGCGGGCGGGCGGGACACCGTCGAGGAAGATCTTCACAAAGTCCGGGCGGTGGTGCGCGGTGCGGAACTCCTCGCCGCGGTCGAGCAGCGGCTCGCCGATCGGGTCGAAACCGAAGATCTCGTCGTTGATCAGCAACGACGACACGACCCAGGCATCGAGCTCGTCGGCACGGTCGAGCGCAGCCAAGGCTTCGAGGATCTCGACGGACACGCCCGCATCCTGGAACGTCGTGATCCCGAACGAGTTGAGGATCTCGACGCCGCGGCGCGACGCGGCCGCGTGCTGTGCGGCAGTGAGGCCGCCGCTGCGGTCGTATGCCTCCTGCACCGGGATACCCGCAGCCTCCAGCAGCACTCCTGTGGGGGTGCCGTCGTCGGGATCGAGCAGCGTGACGCCCGCCTCGGGGATGCTGTCCGCAGTGATCCCCGCGAGCTCCAGCGCCCGGCTGTTCGCCCACCGGTTGTGTCGTGAGTCCTCCATGAGGACCACCGGACGGCCCCCGGCCGCGTCATCGAGCAGCCGTCGGCTCGCGGTGTTCGCGAGCGACGGCAGCAACGTCGTGGCGACCGCTCCGCCCACGATCCACGCATCCGTCGGCAGGGTGGCCGCTTTCTCGCGCACCCGGTCGAGGATCTCGTCGAGCGTGAGCGAGGGTGCCAGCGACAGCTCGAACAGTTCGGTGCGCCCGGCGAGGGCATGGTGATTGTGCACATCGACGAAACCGGGGTACACCGCGGCGTCGCCGACCTCGAGCAGCTGCGTCCGGCGTCCGCGGAACGACTCGAGGTCAGCGCGTGACCCGACCGCGAGGATCCGGCCGTCGCGGACTGCCAAGGACTCGACGATCGGGTTCGCCCGGTCGGCGGTGCGGATCACCGATCCGGTGACGATGAGGTCGGCGACGTCGCTCATGTCAGCGGTCTCCGAAGGTCGCGGGTTCGAGATCCGGCGTGTGCAGCGTGGTGGAGAGCAGCCGACCGTGTGCACCGAAGGTGAAGTGCGTGGGCACCTCGCCGCTCTCGTCGAGGCCGAACAGCACGCCGTGCGAGCGGATCGCGTTGACGTCGCGATGATCGGCGATCGTCACCGAGGCGCACGGGATCACCTTCTCGCGCCAGGCGAACACGTAGATACCCGGCCGCACCTCCCAGACGCTGTTCTCGTCGGTGTCGGCGAGGCCGCGCTCGGGGCCGGCGAGGCACTGCCACGAGTACCAGCGCGGCGAGAGGTACACGTGCTCGTAGGCGTGCTCGGTGCTGTAGACCCATTCGACGCGGCGCCCGATGAGCGTCGTCGTCGGTGCAGCCTCGGCACCCGAGACCTCGGCGCCCTCGATCACGCCGGGGGCGAAGTGGTGCTGCACCCGGGTGCGCCCCTTCTCGGGCGCGGCGAGGATCTCGGAGATCACCGCGAGGGCACGACCGTGACGGAGGTCGAGGATCAGCGAGACGGCCTCGTTCGGCAGGTACCGGTGGTGGAACTGCACGAAATACAGGTCCGCATCGACTTCGAAGGCCTCGTAGTCGTCGGTGTCGGATGCCGCCTCGGTCGCGTCCTCTGCGCCCGGCTGGTACTCCCAGGTCACGGCGGCGTCGGTGAACCGGTGGACGATACGGGTGCCGCGGGCGTCGACGACCGTGATCTCGCGGCCGCTGAGGGCGGTGCTGTGCGGAGCCTTGTTGGCGTCGAAACCGGGGGCGAGGCCCTCCAGCGGCAGCCAGGTGGAGGTGTCGGCGGGGTTCAGCGTCGTCATGGTCTTCGTGGTTCCTTCTGTCGGTGGGGGCGGGAGGTCAGCGGTCGCTGAACTTCTCGAGGTCGGTGGCGAGGCCCTCGTACACGGCGGGCCTGGAGCGGCGGAGATAGGCGCCGTAGACGATGCCGCCGATGAGGGCGAGCACCAGCAGCAGCGGCATCAGCCGGATCGCGAGCTCTTCGGACCCCGCCACGATGTTGAAGTTCACGATCGCGAGGACCGAGATCGCGGCGATACCGAGGAACCCGATGCCGGGGGCGATGAAAGTGCTCCACCACCGCGGATCCTGGCGGCGGCGGAAGTACACGACGATCGAGATGGCCGCGAGCCCCTGCAGGATCAGCACGCTCAGGGTGCCGAAGCCGAGCATCGCCGGCACGAGGGTGAGGATCGGATCGGCGCCGGCGATCGCGAAGATGATCGCGACGATGCCCGCGAACCCGGCCTGCACGATGCCGGCGAGCTGAGGGGCACCGTTCGCGCGGGTGCGAGCGAGTGCCTGCGGGAGGATCTTCGCGCGCCCCAGCGAGTAGAGGTAGCGGGTCGCCGAGTTGTGGAACGCCAGCATCGCCGCGAAGAGGCTCACCAGGAGCAGGATCATCATCAGGGTCGTCAGCGGACCACCCAGGTACTGCTGCGAGATCGAGAAGATCAGGTCACCGGTCGGCAGATGTTCGAGGGCGGTGGCCTGCGCCTGGGCGACACCCGTCGCGCTGACGACGGCCCACGTGGTGACACCGAGGATCACGCCGATCGCGATGATCGAGGTGTAGGTGGCGCGCGGGATCGTGCGCAGCGGCTGCTTCGCCTCCTCGCTGAACAGCGCGGTCGCCTCGAAGCCGAGGAAGCCGGTCGCCGCCAGCAGCAGGCCGATGGGCAGCGACCCGGAGAACACGGCCTCGGGGCTGAAGGCCGCCAGGTCGTAGCCGGTCTGCACGAGCACGGAGATGTCGAAGACGACCAGCATGAGCACCTCGAGCACCAGGCAGACGCCCAGAACCTTCGAGCTGAAGTCGACGCCGATCCGAGCGAGGACGAAGCACACCACGATCGACAGCAGTCCCCACACCAGCCAGTTCACGTCGAGACCGGTGAGGTCGCGGATGATCGTCTGCATGAAGAAACCGCTCGTGCCGATCGTGCCGACCACAAAGAAGTTGTAGCCCAGCGTGGCGATCAGACCCGCGATCAGGCCACCGGTGCGCCCGAGGCCCTTCACCACGAAGGCGTAGAAGCCGCCGGCATTGACCAGCTGCTTCGACATCTGCGCGTAGCCGATCGCGAAGAGCAGCAGGATCCCTGCCACCAGGAAGAACGACATGGGTGTGCCGCCGCCGTTGCCGAGGGCGATGGCCAGCGAGGCCACGACCACGATGCCGGTCAACGGTGCGACCGCGGCGAGGACGAGGAAGACGATTCCGGCGACGCCGAGGGCGCCAGGACGGAGGGAGGTGTGGTTCTGCGTCGTGGACGCAGATGTCGGGTCTGCCACGTCGGCTCCTTTGCTGGTGACGGCCGTGCGGACACGGCATCGACGACGAGGGGAATCGTCGATAGAGCGAGTCTGCTCGCGCCGCCGCAGCGGCGCTTGACCCTGAGCGAAGGACGGTGGTGTCACCGTGCACAGCCGCTCGGCGAGGGTTCGCGGTGCCGATGAGGGGGTGGAGGATGACCGGGACGACACCGCCGTCCTCAGATCGCACCGCCCGGTGCCAGACGGCGTGCGGAGGACGAGATGGATCTGCAGCTGCAGGGGACGACGGCCCTCATCACGGGAGCGGCCGGCGGCATCGGCCGCGCCACCGCCCACGGGCTCGCTGCGGAGGGCGTCCGTGTCGCTCTGCTCGACAGGGACGGTGCGGCGCTGCACGACGTGGCCCGCGACTGCCCGGATGCGGTGGTCCTGGTGGCCGATGTCACGGACGAGGGCCAGGTGCAGGCCGCCGTGCACGCCGGGGTGGCGGCGCTGGGGAGGCTCGACGCGGTCGTCTGCTGCGCCGGTGTGTCCGGCCCGGTGGGGACGCCGATCGAGGAGACCAGTCTCGACATCTGGAATCGGGTGCTCGCCGTCAACGTGACGGGGTCGTTCCTGGTCCTGAAGCACGCCCTGGCGGCGCTGCGCGAAGCGGAGGCCGCCTCCGTGGTGATGCTCGCCAGTGACTCGGCCCTCGTCGCGTCGCCCGGCATGGTGCCGTACTGCACGTCGAAGGCGGCTCTGGTCCAGTTCGCTCGCGCGCTGTCCGTCGACCTCGCCGACACCCGTATCCGGGTGAACACGGTGGCCCCGTCGATCGTCGACACTCCGATGAGTCGGAGCGACCTCGGCGCTGCGGCCTTCGACGATCCGCCGTTCCCGGTGCAGAGCGCAGCGGAGGTCGCTGCCCACGTCGCGTACCTCGTGTCGCCTCGCACCAGGGCCGTCAACGGCACCAGCATCCTCAGCGACTTCGGGTACACCGCCCGTTCGGGATTCCCCGCCTGACGCGACCGCGTCGGGCAGCAACAGCGCACGCGCGCCAGAACACACAGGAGCACACATGGGAGCTGTGGTCGGATCGACCGTCTCGGGACGCGTCGTCGTCATCACCGGAGGAGGAACGGGCATCGGAGCCGCCATCGCCGAACGATACGCGGCCGAAGGTGCGCATGTCGTGGTCGTCGGGCGTCGCCCGGAGCCCCTGCATGAGGTCGAACGCGCGGTCGGGGCCCTGCCGATCATCGCGGATGCGGCCGATACCGCCTCCGCGAAGGCTGCCGTCGCCGACGTGCTCGCGCGGTTCGGGCGCATCGACGTGCTGGTCGCGAACGCGGGCGGCCACGGATTCTCGCCGGTGGGGGAGACCGACGACGAGAGCTGGGATGCGGCGATCCGCGCGAATCTCACCACGGCTTTCACGATGGCGAGGGAGGCACTGCCCGCGCTGATCGAGGCGAAGGGGCAGATCGTGATCGTGTCGTCGCTCGCGGGGCTCTTCGCCGGACCCTCCGTCGCCGGGTACACGGTCGGCAAGCACGCCCTGGTCGGGCTCACGCGCACTCTCGCGCGGGACTACGGCCGGCACGGTGTGCGCGTGAACGCCATCTGCCCCGGGTGGGTGCAGACGCCGATGGCCGACGAGGAGATGGACGAGTTCGCCACGCACGCCGGTCTCGGCTCCCGCGAGGAGGCCTACGAGAAGGTCACCGCTGACGTGCCGCTGCGCCGTCCCGCCCGACCGGCCGAGATCGCCTCGGTCGTGCGGTTCCTCGGCTCGGGGGAGTCGTCGTACATCACGGGGGCGGTGATCGTCGCCGACGGCGGCTCGCACGTGGTCGACGTGCCGACCATCGCCTTCGATCACGCCGGGATGTGATCCGGCGCGCGGTCCGCGCTCATCCGCCGAGATAGGCGCGGTGCAGGAGGCCGGGGTCGGCTCGCAGGGCATCGGATGCCCCTTGGAACGACACCCGGCCTCCCGCCACGACCACGGCTTCCTGGGCGAGATCGAGGGCGAGCTGCGTGAACTGCTCGACGAGCAGCACGCCCACCCCGGAATCGGCGATCGACTTCACGATCGGCATCAGGCGCAGGAAAACGACGGGGGCGAGGCCCAGCGACATCTCGTCGATGAGCAGGATGCGCGGCTTCGCGGCGAACGCGCGCGCGAGCACCACCATCTGCTGCTCGCCGCCCGACAGCAGGGCAGTCGGCGCATCGATGCGCTTCTCGAGCTCGGGGAACTGCGCGAGGGCGGCGTCCAGCTCTCCGGGGGTGCGTGCGGTGAGGGAGATGTTCTCGCGCACGGTCAGCGAGGGGAAGACGGCGCGTCCCTGCTCGATGTGCACGATCCCGCGGCGGGCTCTCGCGACGCGGGACAGCCGGTCCATCGGCTCGCCGTCGAGGGTCATGCCGCCGGCGGAATGCGGGGTGACGCCGGAGACCGATTCGATCAGGCTCGTCTTGCCCGCGCCGTTCGGGCCCACCAGCGCCAGCACCTCGCCTCCGGTGACCCGCAGCGAGACGTCGGAGATCACGGGACCGGCGCCACGACTGACGGTGACACCGTCCAGGACGAGTTCGCTCACTTCAACAGCTCCGTCTCTCCCATGTACGCCTTGACGACGTCGGGGTTCGCGAGGACCTCGGCCTGTGGCCCGCTGGCCAGCACGCGGCCGAAGTCCAGCACCGTGAGGGTCGGGCACACGGAGCGGACGAGATCGAGGTCGTGCTCGATGATGATGAGGGCGACGCCGTAGCGCGCAGGCAGGTCCCGCAGCCTCGCGGCGAGGGCGAGATGCTCGTCATGCGAGAGCCCCGCGGCGGGTTCGTCGAGGATCAGCAGACGGGGACGGGAGACGACGTTCGCGGCGACCTCCACGAGCCGGCGTGTGCCGACGTCGACGCTCGACAGGCGTGCACGCGCGGGTGGGCAGCCGAAGAACTCGAGCACCTCGTCGATGTCGGATGCGGCGAGCCGGCGCCGGGCCACGAACCGCACGTATGCGCCGACGGTGAGCGACGGCGGCACCCGGTCCTGCTGGAAGGTGCGGCGCAGACCGAGACGCGCGCGCCGCGTGGGGGAGAGGCCGACGAGGTCGCGGCCTCCCAGGAGCACGCGCCCCGTGTGCTTCGGGAGGAACCCGCTGATCGCGTCGACGAACGTCGACTTCCCGGCTCCGTTCGGACCGATGAGTCCCATGATCGACGCGGCGGGAACCTGGAACGAGACGTCGTCGAGGGCCTTCAGGGTGCCGAACTGCACCGTCAGGCCGTCGACGGTGAGCACCGGCGTCCCGGCGAGCGCCGCCCCATCGGCCGTGGCCGTGGTCGTGGTGGTGATCGCCGCGGCATCCGCTCCGGAATCAGGGGGAAGCGCCGTCAGCGCGACGGTGGCGGCCTGGCGATCCGCGCGGCGCCAGATCAGGTTGCGGATGCCCTGGCCGAGGTTCGTGCCGCTGGTGAGCGCCTGCACACCGAGCACGCCGAAGACGACGAAGCCCCAGTCCTGCGGGATGCCCCAGCGCTTGAGGAGCTCGGGGACCAGCACCCACAGCAGGCCCCCGAAGATCGCCATGTCGATCAGGTGCGCGCCCGACATGATCGCGAGCACGTAGAGGGCCAGCGACTGCAGGGGTGTGAAGCTCGAGGCGAACGGGAGTTGCACCTGACCGGCGAGCAGCCCGCCGGAGATGCCGCCGAGGGCGGCCGAGACCGCGAATGCGGTGAGCTTCGCGGTCTGCACGCTCTGTCCGGCGGCGGCCGTGCCGCGCTCGGAGAACGCGACGGCCTTCCAGCTCGATCCCCACCGGCCGCGCTGCAGGAAGAACGCGCCGAGTGCGCAGACGGCGAGCACGACGATGGAGAGGAAGAAGAACTGCCGGTCGTTCGAGAACATCTCGGGACGCTCGATCGCCGTGCCCTGAGCCGAACCGGGGAACTGGATCTGCACGAGCGTCACGTCGGCGGCTGCGGCGAAGCCCAGGGTCACGACGGCGAGGTTCACACCGCGCAGCCGCAGAGCGGGGAGGCCGACGAGAATGCCGACGAGGCCCGCCGCCACCCCGCCGAGGACCAGCCAGACGATGAATCCGCCCGGCGCCTGCATCACGTTCAGCAGGGAGACGATCCAGGCCCCCACGGCGGCGAAGGTGAGTTGGCAGAGCGCGATCATCCCTGCGGAGCCGGTGACGATGCCGAGACCGAGGACGGCGATCGCGGCCGTGACCGCGCTGATCGCGAGGAAGACGAAGTACCCCGGCAGGGAGGCGCTGAGGATCGCACCCGCTCCGATACCGGCGACAGCGACGGCGAACGGCCAGGTGATCCGGAACCAGGGACGGTCAGCGAGCGGCATCCCACACCTCCTTGCGCTGCGTCCAGAGCAACAGGACGACGATGAACAGGAACGGGAGGAAGTTGCGCACCAGCGCCACTTCGTCGATCTGGGCGATGAGACCACCGAGCACACCCAGGACGATCCCGCCGACGACGGCGAGGTCGAGTCGTCGGAAGCCGCCGAGCAGGGCTGCCGCCGCGGCCGGGACGATGAGCATCGCGAGGCTGGTCGCGTCGTTCGACTGCGAGGGGGCCACGATGATGATCGCCATCGCGCTGATCACACCCGTGACGAACCAGACGGCGATCGACAGCGGGCGCGAGCGGATGCCGAGGAGTTCCGCCGTGGTCGGGCGCTCCGAGAGCGCGCGCAGCTGCGTGCCGACCCTGGTGCGGCGCAGCACGAGGCGGACCACGACGGCGGTGATGATCGCCATCGCGACGGTCGCGACCGTGACCTGGCTGATCACCACGCCGCCGAACGAGAACGCCGGTCCGGCGATGATCGGCGTGAACGGCTGCGGCTTGTTGCCGAAGAGGATGAACGACAGGGAGATGAGCAGCAGGAGGGGGCCGACGGTCATCGCCGAACGGGTGGTGGTGGAGGCCTCGGACAGCCAGGTCGCGGCGATGAACCCGATCGCTGCCGAGAGCAGCCCGGCGACCAGGACGCCGAGCACCGAGCCGAGCCAGATCGGCAGGTCGATCTCGCGCACGAGCCACACCGCGGTGAAGGCCCCGAACATCCCGGTCGCGGCCTGGGCGAAGTTCACCACGCGCACGAGTCGGGACATCAGCGTCAGGCACACGCCGAGGACGGCATAGAGGCCGCCGGCGGCGAGACCGGCGATGGCGCCTTGCAGCATGAGGCGTCCTTTCTTTTCCGAGGGGGACCTGCCGCCGGTAATGCGCCCGGCGGCAGGCGAGGGGTGACTACTCGCCGATGCGGAGCCAGTCGTCGGCGACCTTCTCCCAGGCGTTCGTTCCGGACTCGAGGATGATCGGCCAGCCCGCGGTGTTCTGGGTGCCGAACGCGTAGGGCGTTCCGACCATCGGGTTCTCGATCGGCTCCATGCCCTTCAGCGCTTCCGAGACGGTCTCGCGGGTGATGTCGCCGTCCATCCCTTCGAGCACCTCGATGAAGTACGTCGCGGCGAGGTACCCGCCCTGGCTGAACGAGGTGAGCGGGATGTCGTTGGCCTCCATCAGCTCTCGCCAGTCGGCGTTGATCTCGCTGTCGTCGGTGAACGGGTAGAACTCCGCCGGCACGTAGATGCCCGCACCCGCGTCGTCGATCGCCTCGGCGAAGTTCTCGCTGTAGACGCTCGTCAGGTAGAGCCAGGTCACGTCGTCCCAGCCCTGGGCGTTCGCGGCCTTGACCTGTCCGATCGCGTCGGGCTCCACGGGATTGATCGCCAGGGCCTTGCAGCCCTGGTCGCGTGCCTTGACGATGTAGGGGGTGTAGTCGGAGGCGCCGTACGGGACGGTGTCGTCGACGTACTTCGGCTTCTTGCCGGTGATCTCGGTCCACTCGTCGATCGCGGCCTGGTAGGTGGGACGCGTGGAACCGGCGATCTCGAGCAGGATGCAGATGTCGTCGAGGCCGAGCACCTCGGATCCGTACTGCAGCGTGAGCGTCATGTCGTTGAACGGTCCGACGTTCGCGGGGGAGATGTTCTCGCTGTCGAAGCAGCCGGTGTCGA
This sequence comes from Microbacterium sp. UBA3486, assembly GCF_002377845.1. Taxonomy (NCBI): domain Bacteria; kingdom Bacillati; phylum Actinomycetota; class Actinomycetes; order Micrococcales; family Microbacteriaceae; genus Microbacterium; species Microbacterium sp. UBA3486. The sequence continues at coordinate 48,293 of NZ_DFQP01000016.1, read as the reverse complement.
CTCCGATGCCCGGCATCGAGAGGATGCCCTCCTGCTCGTAGTACTTGGCGTTGATCTCGCACTCGATGAGGCTGGCGGAGCCGACGAGCGCGACCGCGCCGTCGCTGCCGACAAGCTCGCGTGCGGAGGCGGTGGCCGTGGCCGGGTCGCCCTTGTCGTCCAGCATCTTGTAGTCGATCGTGCGGCCGTCGAGTCCGCCCGCCTCGTTGAAGGCCTCGAACACGGCGGCGGCGGCCTGCGAGGCCTCGGGGAAGGTTGCGGGACCGCTGATCGTGTTGACGGAGCCGACGACGATCGGGTCGCCGCTCCCACCGCCGGTTCCGCCGTCTCCACCGGCGCAGCCGGCGAGGGTGAGGGCTGCCACGGCGAGGAGCGCCGCGGTGCCGGATGCTCGTGTGTTCATGTGCTTCCTGCCTCTCGTGTTCGGGTGGTGCTGTGTTCGGGTGGTGCTGTGTTCGGGTGGTGCTGTGTTCGTCTGGTGCTGTGCGGGGTGTGCGGTGTTCAGGCGCGCATGGCGCGGTTGACGAGCTCCGTGTCGGTGATCTGCTCGAAGGCGACGACCTCGCCGCCGACGACCCGCCACACATGGGCGACGCGGGCGGCGAAGAAGCGCCCGGTCTGCGTGTAGGTGCCCGAGTAGGTGCCGATGGCCACCACGACGTCGCCGCCGTCGACGATCTCGTCGATCGCGACGGTGTAGTCGTCCCATTCCTCCTGGATACGGCGGAACACGTTCCGGGCGACGGCATCCGGGCCGATGTACGTTCCGGCGTACGGGAAGCCGGCAGCCTCGGTCCAGCGGATGTCGGTGGCGAACGGCGCGAGCATCCCGTCGAGGTCGCCGCGGTCGTTGGCGGCGTAGTGCTGGCGGATCAGGTCGGCGTTGCTCATGGGCTCTCCTCGGAGTGGGGGGTGCGGCGAACGGTCAGACGGGCTGGGCGTCGGGGTAGGAGACGGCGCCCAGCGGGTAGATGTGGCCGCCGGCCCGCGAGTGCTCGGCGTCGCCCTCTCCGGTGAGTCCGAGGAAGATCCCCGTGGTCATCAACTGGTAGCCGAGGTCGTGCAGCCAGACGCTGGCCACCGCGATACGGAACTCGCGGAAGCAGAACAGGTACAGGCCGTCGGCGAACTTCCACACGGTCGACAGGTCCATGTCGCCGTGGCCGCGCTGCACGCCCTCGAGGCACTGCCAGGCATAGCGCCGGCTGGAGATGTACACGTGCTCGTAGAGGTGGTGCGGGCTGTACCGGTAGAGGTTGCGTTTGCCGATGAGGTCGCGGCTCGGGCCGGGGGCGTCGCCGCTGACGGGCCCCGCATCGGTCGTCGCCGCCCAGAAGTCCTGGCCGACCTGAGGGGTGCCGTCGACGGCTTCGGGGGCGATGCGCGAACGGATGACGGTCGCCCGGTTCGTCGTCGTGGAGAACACCACGGTGACGGCCTCGCGCGGACGGCTCCGCATCGGGATGTTGACGAACACGACGTCGTCCCGCACTCGCACCGCGTCGTACGGGTCGGTGCCGGAGGCTCCGAGTCCGCTCCAGACGATGGCGTCCTCGGAGAACTCCAGGGTCAGGGTCGAGTCGTCGTCGAGGGTGAGGGTGAGGGCGGTGCCGGCGAGGGGCGTGTTCGGCAGGCGGAAGGTGTCGATGCCCGCGGCGAACTCGTCGTACGTGCGCCATTCGTCCAGCGCCGGGTCGGTGGAGGTGTCGGTCATGAGGGTCCTGACGTCGCACGCGGCGGGGCCGCATCGCCCCGGGCACCGCGTCGTCGCGGTGCGCTTGCCTCATGCTGGTGGGGTGTTCCTCATCCCCTCAAGGGGGCGGCGGTCATCGCGCGCCGAGAGTCAACCGGCGTGCCCTCCCGGGCAAGTAACGTGCCGGTGCGCGGCAGACGGAGCGTCAGTGCGCGGCGCGATACTCACTGGGTGAGACGCCGAAGGTTGACTTGAACGCGCGGCTGAAATGCGCGGCGTCGACGAAGCCCCAGCGTGCCGCGATGGCCGCGACCGGGCGGTCGGCGAGCATCGGGTCGAGCAGGTCGCGACGGCACTTCTCGAGGCGCCGTGTGCGGATCCAGGTCGACACGGTCACGCCCTGCTCCTGGAAGAGCCCGTGCAGGTGCCTGGTCGAGATGAAGTGCGCGGCGGCGATCGACGCGGGTCCGAGATCGGTCGACGCGAGGTTGCGGTCGATGTGCGAGCGGATGCGCTGCACCAGCGCACGGTGCGGGTCGGCGGACACCTGATCGAGTCCGAGCTCGCGTGTGAAGACCGTCGTCACGAGGTCGAGCGCGCTGTGCGCGAGCCGGGCCCCCGTCGTGCCGGCCAGCTGATCGAGATTACCGGCGAGCTGCGTCAGATACGGCACGACCATGCTGCCGAGGCCTTCGTGACCGGAGATGCGCACGGCGGTGAGCTGCCCGACCATCTCGGCCGGGAGGCTGATGAGGTGCTTCGGGAACATCACGACCATCGTGCGGAAGTCGTCGTCGAACACGAGGGAGTACGGGCGGTCGGTGTCGTAGACCGCGAGGTCGCCCGCCTGGAGCACGGCCTCGCGATCGTCCTGGATCAGCAGGCCGGTGCCGGCGATCATCAGGCTGACCTTGAAATACGAACGGTCGCCGCGGGCGATGAGCTCGGGGGTGCGCTCGACGACATGCGACGTGGCGCGCACGTCGTTCACATGCACCTCGTCGACGGAGGCTCCGCGGATGATCCCTCGGAAGTGGTCGGGTCCGGCGGTCGTGACCTGCAGGGGCACGAAGGACTCCGAAACGGCGGCACGGAAGTCGCTGATGTTGCGCGCGACGAGCGTGGAAACCAATTCGGCGGGGGCGGCGGGTGCACCGTTCATGACTGATCACCTCGGGTGGTGGAACGACGACGTTGTATACGATCCGTTCCGTGATGCTATCACCGGGATCGGCCGTGCGGGACGACGTCTCGCAGATCAGTGCTCGCAGGTGCACGCGCCTGCGCCGCAGCAGCCGGTGGACGCGACCGCGTGCGCCTGCGTCGACTCGGGCACATCCATCGCGGGGTTCTGGTCGAGGAAGCCGTAGGGCTTGAACCAGAAGCCGGCGTAGTCGACGGGCATGATGGGCCAGTCCTCCGGGCGCGGGAAATGCGTCAGCCCGAACGTGTGCCACAGCACGATGTCCTCTCCGTCGATCGATCGATCGCCCGCGGTGTACTCCGGCAGGCCGGCGCCGCCCTGGTGGGCGTTGGGATAGCGACCGGCCGGCCAGATCTGCCCCTGTTCGTGCCGGGTGGCCCAGAGGTGCTTCGTGGCGAATGCGGCGCGCGCGGCGACGGAGGATGCGGGATCGGCCATGAGCAGAGCGGTCGGCTCCGGCACCAGGTGGTAGGCGGTCGGGCGCCCGACGCGGTTCGTGCGGGAGGCGCTCTGCACCTCCCAGACGCGGGCGACCGAGCTGTCCGCCTCGCGCTGCGCCTCCGCTTCGGTCGCGAGGGTCGTCTCGGTCCAGCTGAACGCGTTGCCGAAGGGGTTCTCCTGGCCCATCGGCACCCGTTGAGCGTCGACCTCGACCAGGCGGTTGTCCTCGCCGTCGATCGCCACGTCGAGGCGTGCGCAGAAGAGGTGCTGGTGCACCGGGGCGAAGACGCCGGGGGCGAGCTCGGTCGCGTGCTTCTGGCGGACGCCCGGCTCGCCGGCCGCGGCGAACACGATGCCGGTCGCCTTCGCGACCACCTCGATCGATCCGTCCAGGGAGAAGTTCCAGTAGAAGCCGTAGTCGTAGTTGCCGATCGTGGAGAAGTACGACACCACGAAGCGGCGCGAGCGACGCACGTCGGCGCGGCCGGCGAGATCGGTGTGCTTCCAGAGGATGCCGTAGTCCTCCTCATGCATGCAGATCACATTCGGGATGCGCACAGGGTGACCGTGGTCGTCGGCGACGTAGCCGTCGAGGTAGCGGATGACGCCGAGGCAGTCGCAGCCGAGCTCGAGGTGGTTGGCGTTCTTTCCGAGCAGGTACTCACCGGCATCGAAGTAGCTGATCCAGAAGCGGCCGGGGGCGGTGTCGCCGTAGGGCACGACCATCTCCGGAACGCTGGCCCGACGGAGCACCGAGCGACCCTGGAAGCAGACGTCGTGCAGCACGAGTCCTTCGCGGGCGTTGAAGTCGACGCGCATCGACCAGCCTTCCCACTCGACGAGCGAGCCGGAGACCGTGAAGCTCGGACCCTCCGGCTGGCTGATCTCGATGGGCTTGAGCGAGGTGCGGGCGTCGCCCTGCGCCTCGGGGTAGTAGTTTCCATGGCCGGCGGGGACGGGCACGTCGCCATGGTCTTCGACGCGGATGACGCTGTTCGCCGTGAGGTCGATGTGCACGATGAGTCCCTCGACCGGGTGTGCCCACGGCGAGTCGTGTTCGTCGTAGCGGAGGAACGTGAGGGAGCGGATCACGCGACGCCCGACCTCATCGGCGCGTCCGGTGTAACCAGGGGCGAGCGGCCCGCAGAACGCGAGGTCCATGTGCGCGGCGAGTCCGCGGCGCGTCATCGCCGCCTGCCATTCGGGGGAGGCCTTCGCGATCGCTTCGGCGCGCTCGTACTCCTCGAACAGGTACTGCGGCTGGCCGTAGGGCGGGGCGTCGTTCGGCACGCGCGCGGTGCGCAGGACCTCGCCCCGTGTGATCGACACGATGGCCTCGGTCGCGACGCCGGTCGCCGTGTCGAGCAGGGTCACATCGACGCGGCGATCGATCGGGGCACCGGGCTGCCACGCGGCGAGCTCCTCCTTCGTGATCTCGTCGGGAAGCAGCATCGGCACGCGGGTGCTCTCCGTCAGGAGTCCTGCCGCATCGAGGACCGCCCGGGCGGCGGCGATCTCGTCGCCCGTCAGCGGATCATGCGGGTGCGCTGCGGCGATCTTCTCGATCGAGACGGGCTGCGGTGCGTGGTGGGACATCATCGACCTCACTATTTTCGAGCAACTGCTCAATAAACGGGTTGCGATGATGATACGACGGGTCGTCGGCGGTCCACAACCACCGATTCCTGGGGCGTCGAGAGGGGCTGGCGCGGCTCAGGCGCGCCAGGGTGCGAGGATGCTGTCGAGCACCGCGAGGTGCGCGGCCGCAGGCTGGGGCTCGGTGACCTCGACGATCTGCTGCCCGTAGGTGATCGAGCGCAGTAGTGACAGCACGGCCTCGGTGGGGGTGTCGGTGCGCAGCTCGCGGTCGTGGACGGCCTCGGCGAGAGCGAGTCGGATGCTGCTCTGCCAGGTCGCGAGCGTGGGGGCTCCGGCGTCAGGCGTGGGGGCGAGGGCCGCCAGTCGTCCCCAGAAGCCGACGACCACGTGCGCCTCGGTGCGGGTGGTCTCATCGATCGGCAGCACTTCACGCATCAGCGCCTGGAGTCTCGCCAGTCCCCGTAGCCCCTCGGTGGCTGCGGCGATGCGGGCGTCGGTGCGGCGGGTGACCTCGGCGGCCGCGGCGCGCAAGACCTCGTCGAAGCCCTCGAAGTAGTGCCAGAGCGATCCGGTGGCGACGCCGAGCTCCTTGGCGACGGCGCGTGAGGAGACGCTCTCGTGCCCGTCGCGGGCAGCCACGGCGAGCAGCGCCTCGGCGATCTGCCGGCGGCGCTCATCGTGGTCGACGATGCGGGGCACGTGCCCATCCTCTCGCATCATGACGAGGTCTAGCTATATTGAGCGATTGCTCAATATACTTCCCGGGTGGAACACCTCCTTCCCGCAGCACCGTGGCTGATGGCCGCAGCGGCGATCGTCTCGGCTGTCGCCTGCATCGCGGCGTGGCGCGTCGTGCCGTGGCAGGGACGCCAGGCGTCCCTCGTGATGGCCGCGGTGATGCTGTTCCTCGCCGTCACGGACGGCGACACCCTCGCGGGGCTGATCCTCGGCGCCGTCCTCCTGCTTTCGGCGATGCTCGGCACCATGGGGGTGCGGGGCACGCCGTCGGCGGCCACGTGCTGTCACCGCGCCCTCGTGTCGCTCGTGATGGCCGCGTGCGCCTTCGAGAGCGCGTCGACGAACGCCACGGGAGCGACGGGCGCGTCGATGCAGGCGGCGGACGCGGGGCACGGCGGTCATGCACTGGACGGCGTCCTGTCGGTTCTGGTGCTGGTCGGGGTGGTGGGGGTCGTGGTGTGGACCGTCGTCGCCGAGTGGTTCGTGGCGCCGGTGCATCACGGCAGGACCGCACGACTGCTCACGACCGAGTCGTGGGCCATGGCCGTCGGTGTCGCTGCGATGTGCCTCGGGTTCTGATCGGCGAGGCCCGTCTCCGCTGGCCGGTGGCCGACGGGCTGCTACCGAGGCTCTGCGGCGGGGCGCACGAACACCCAGGCCGCGACGGCTGCCACGGCGGCGGCGATCGTCATGGTGACGGCCATGGTGAGGGCGTTCGTGCCGCCGAGGCCCGCGGCGAGGGGCGCGAGCACCGGACCGAACAGGAACGTCGCCATGCCGAGCAGGGCCGAGGCCGTGCCGGCGCGTGCGCCGTGGTGGGCGAGCGCGAGCGTCTGGCCGTTGGGGCCACCCAGCCCGGAGCACAGCATGAATCCGATGAGCGCCCCGATGACTCCGGAGACCCCGGCGTCGGTCGAGGTCAGCACGAGCAGCAGGGCGGTGGCGAGCAGCGTCGCCGTGATACCGCCGAGATACACGCGCAGGGGTCCCCAGCGGCGAACCACGAGCCGGCTGGTCTGGCTGCCGACGATGCTGGCCAGCGCCCCCGCCGCGAACGCGAGGCTGAAGGCCTGCGGGCTGAGGCCGAACTGATCCTGCAGCACGAACGACGACATCGACAGGTAGGTGAAGAACGCGACACCGCCTCCCGCCGCGGCGCACAGCACCGCCACGAAGAGGCGATCGCGCACGACGGCTGCGGCGTGCGACCGGAGCGCCACGGGTCCGGCGCCGTGCCGCCTCGACGGAGGTAGCGTCTCGGGCAGGGCGAACACCACGACGAGGAGCAGGACGACCCCGACCGCGCTGAGCACGCCGAAGATGCCGCGCCAGTCCATGATCCGGGCCAGCTGGCCGCCGACGACCGGCGCGATGATCGGCGCCGTGCCGGACACGAGGAACAGCAGTGACAGCATCCGCGACAGCTCGGCACCCTCGAACTGGTCGCGGGCGATGGCCAGGCAGATCACGATGCCGGCCGAGCCCGCGAGCCCCTGCAGGAAACGGGAGATCAGCAGGAGCTCGATGTTCGGAGCGACGGCGCACACGAGGGAGAGCACCGCGAAAGCCGCTACTCCGACCATCAACGGCAGTCGTCGGCCGAGTCGATCGCTCAGCGGCCCTGCCACGAGCTGGCCGAGTCCGAGGCCGATCATGCACGCCGACATCGTCACCTGCGCGAGAGCCTCCGTCGTGCCGAGCGACGCGGCGAGCTGCGGCAGCTGTGGAAGGTACAGGTCCATCGACAGGGGCCCGAAGGCCTCCAGCATCCCCAGCACCAGCATCGCCCGCAGGGTGCTCATACGCGGGCGGTCGGGCTCCTCAGGGGCGGGGAGGCTCATCCGCCGAGGCGCAGGATGCGGCGCAGCCAGCTCTCGCGGGCGGCGACGGCGGCCTTCGAGACCTCGGCATCGGGGGAGAACCCGGCGAACCCGTGATATCCGCCGGCCCATACGTGCAGTTCGGCTCGTCCCCCGGTCGCCCAGATGCGGAGAGCGTAGTCGACGGCCTCGTCGCGGAACGTCTCCGCGGCGCCCACCTCGATGAACGCGGGGGCGAGTCCTGAGAGGTCAGCGGCGCGCGCGGGCGCGGTGTACGGCGAGACGCGGTCGGTGAAGCGGTCCTCTCCGGCGATGGCGTCCCACGCGGTGTCGTTGTTGTTCCGATCCCACGCGCCGAAACCGTCGTACTGACGGCTGGATGCGGTCTCGTTGCGATCGTCGAGCATCGGACACCCGAGCAGCTGACCGGCCAGGCGTGGCCCGCCCCGATCCCGAGTGATCAGAGCGACCGCGGCCGAGAGGCCGCCACCGGCGGACATCCCCGAGGCGATGATGCGGTCGGGGTCGATGCCGAGTTCCTCGGCGTGCGCGGCCATCCACTCGAGCGCGGCGTAGCAGTCCTCCGCCTGGGCGGGGCCGGGGTGCTCGGGCGCCAGGCGATACTCGACGGCCACCCCGACGACACCGTGCCGCTCGGCGAGGTCGATGAGCTCCGCCGTGCCGAAGAACCGAGTGCCCAGCACCATGCCACCACCGTGGATCGACAGCACGGCGGGGGCGGGGGCGGGCGCCGGCCGGGCGGGCCGTACGATCGTGATCTCGACGGCGGGAGCCCCGATGGGCCCGGGGATGGTCCGGTCCTCCCACGTGATCGCACGGCCATCGGACTGCATGGCCATGGACGGGATGATCGTCGCGAAGTGGTCGCGGTTCGCGTGGATCGTGTCGGCACGCAGCGGGATGATCTCGACCATCTCGACGAACGCATCGAGTCCGGCGACGAGCTCCGGGTCGTAGGGGACAGGCAGCGGCGCGGTCATCGCGCGGCCCGCCAGATGCGACGCAGCCACGACGCGCGGGCCGCGAGAGCGGCGCGCGAGATCTCGGCGTCGGGCATGTACATGTCGAAGCCGTGCGCGCCACCTCCCCACACATGCAGCTCGGCCTGCCCGCCGGTCGCCCAGATGCGCAGCGCGTACTCGGTGTCCTCATCGCGGAACGCCTCGGCCTCGCCGACCTCGATGAAGGCGGGTGGGAGTCCCGCCACATCGACGGCGCGGCTGGGGGCGGCGTAGGCGGGAGCATCCGGATGGAAGGCGAGGTCGTCGCCCAGCACGCACGACCACGCGAGCAGATTCATCTCGCGCTGCCAGGTTCCGATGCCGTCGTACTGAAGACTGGCGACCGTGGTGTTGGTGTTGTCGATCATCGGGCACAGCAACAGCTGTCCGGCCATGACCGGACCCTGCCGGTCGCGGGCCAGGAGAGCCACTGCCGCCGTGAGACCTCCGCCCGCGCTGCCGCCGCCGACGACGATGCGCTCCGGATCGACGCCGAGCCCGGCAGCGTTCGTGTGCACCCAGACGAAGGCGGCATAGCAGTCCTCGACTCCGGCGGGGTAGGGGTTCTCGGGGGCGAGGCGGTACTCGACGTTGACCGCGACCACGCGGTGTTCGTCGACGATGTCGACCACGCGCCCCGTCTCCCACGAGCGGTGACCGACGATCATGCCCCCGCCGTGGATGTTCACGAAGGCGGGAAGCACCTCGTCGCGGGTGTCGGCCGGACGGAACACCGTGATCTCGATCTCGGGCGCTCCGGGAGGACCGGGGATGACGCGGTCCTCCCACTCGATGTCGCGCCCGGCGATGACCGCGTCGTTGTCCGGGAACATCCGGTCGACTCCGTCGCGCGGAAGGGTGTCGCGGGTGAGGGGCGGCTGCGGATTCTTCGCGAGCTCATCGAGCACGGCCTGCACCTCGGGGTCGAAGGGCACGGGGGCGACGGTCGGGTGTCCGGCGGCGGTGGCGGTCATGGTTCTCCTGGAAGCGATGGGGGAGGCGGGTCAGGGGCCTTCGGGGTCGACGACCCCGCGGTCGGCCCAGAACGGCTCGACGAGGCGGCGCAACTCCTCGATGCCGATGCGGTCGACCAAGGCTGCGGCGTCGAGATTCGCGCGCAGCTGGTCGATGCTCGATGCGCCGAACAACGTGGTCGTGAGTGCCGGATGGGTGAGCGTGAACGCGATCCCGAGCTGCGCGGGTGAGACGTCGAGCGACGAGGCCAGGTCGGAGAAGGCGGGTACATCCGCGATGATCCGCTCCCGGATATCGCCGGGGTCGCGGCCGATCTGCCTGTTCCCGTTGATCTTGCCTGCGAGCACACCGCCCTCCAGGCAGTCGGAGGCCTGGAGCGTCAGCCCCTGCTCCCACAGGCGTGCGAAGGGCGCGCCGTCGGGGATCGAGCGCCGGGAGACGCTGTATTTGAGCTGCGCGATCTGCGGCCCGGAGACGCCCTCCGCGGCGGCGATGTCGATCAGGGTCTGGATGCTCGACGCCGACCAGTTGTTCACACCCCAGGCGCGGATGAGTCCGGCCCCCTCGAGACGGGCGAGGTCGAGGACGAGGTCGCGCAGGGCGAGGTCGTCGCGGCGCAGGTCGCCGAGGATCACCAGGTCGGCGTGCTCGACGCCGACCCGCATCAGCGCGTTCTCGAGCTGCGGGCGGAACCCGTCATCGCTGAACGCCTCGAGCCACAGCTTCGACGAGAGCAGCCACTCGTCGCGCCGGAGCCCTGCGGCGCGCACCATCGCCGAGAAGATCACGTCGGTGAAGACGGGCGGCGCTCCCGGTGCGGAGTACACGCCGACGTCGAACAGGTTCACGCCGCGGTCGACGGCCTCCCGGAGCATCGTGACCGCGTCGCCGAAGTCCATCCGGTCGTAGGTGTGCCAGGAGCCGAGGGAGAACAGCGAGGCGTCGATGCCGCTGCGGCCGATCTCGCGGCGGGGCAGGAGGGGAGTGGTCACGGGGTCCTCACCGTCTCGGGTCGATGACGGCCTTGACCTCATCGAGCTGGTGCATGTGGGCGATCTTCGCGGAGGCGTCGGCCAGGCCGACCGGGGCGCTGAACAGGTCGTCCCAGGGGAAGCGGTCGGCGAACGCGGTGAAGAAGTCGATCGCGCGGGAGTAGTCCGAGATGTCGCCGTTGAGCGAGCCGACCACCGTGAGCTCCTTGCCCATGATCGTGCTGAGCGGGAAGCCGTCGCCTGCGGGACCGGTGGACCCGACGATGGCGACCGTGCCGCGCTGTGCCGCCATCGCGATCGCGTCGGGTCCGACGCTCGGCGCGCCGGCGAAATCGAACACGTGATCGGCTCCGCGCCCTCCGGTGAGCGCCATGACCTGTTCGACGACCGGGCCGTCGCGGAAGTCGACGACCGCGTCGGCGCCGAAGCGTCCGGCGAGTTCCAGGCGCGACGCGGGGGCGCCGATCGTGATGACCTGGCCGGCTCCCGAGATCTTCGCGACGGCCGTGGCGAAGATGCCGAGCGCGCCGGCGCCCTGCACGACCACGCGTGAGCCGGGCCGGATGCGCCCGGCCCGTTCGAAGGCCCGCAGCACGGTCTTGGCCGCGCACCCGGCCATCGATGCCCAGGTGTCCTTCACCGACGCCGGGAGCAGCAGTTTCGCCGCTCCCGGGGTCACGTAGGCATACTCCGAGAGTCCAGCGGTGGCGAAGGGATGCACGTCGGCCCGCTGCAGGAACCCGTAGCCGCGGCGGGAGCACGCGACGGGTTCGCGCAGCACCACGCATCCGTGGCACTCGCCGCAGGTCGACTCGGACCAGCCGATGCGGTCGCCGGGGGAGAGCGGGCGTCCCAGGGCGTCCTTCGTGTCGGGCCCCGTAGCGACGATCTCGCCGACCATCTCGTGTCCGAGCACCATCGGGAGCATGCCGGGGAAGCTCATCCGGCCCTCCCAGATCTCGATGTCGGTGCCGCACAGCGTGGTGCACGAGATGCGCACGAGGGCCCCGCCGGGCTCGATCTCGGCGGGGAGGGGAAGGTTCTGCAGGGTGAGCGGTTCGCCGTGCGCGGTGAGCACGGCGGCGCGGGTCGAAGTCGGAAGCCCGGGGGCGGGCGGCAGGTCGAGCGTGGGGAGGGACATGGTTCTCCAGACGGCGGTGTCGGTCAGACCAGGAGCTGTCCGCCGTCGACGGCGACGGAGACTCCGGTGATGTGGCTGGCGGCGTCGCTCGCGAGGAACAGCACGAGCGGCGTGATCTGGGAGACCTCGGCGATGGAGCCGAGGGGGATGCGCGACTCCCAGGCCGCGCGCGCCTGCGGGTTCGACGCGAAGTCGGCGGTCAGGGGCGTGAGCACAGGCCCGGGGGAGACCGCGTTCACACGCACGCCCGCCGCGGCGAGCTCGATCGCGGCCGTGCGGGTGAGGGCGTCGACCGCGGCCTTGGTCGCCTCGTAGTGGCCGAGGCCGGGGGTGGGCTGTCGGGCGCCGATCGACGAGATGTTGACGATCGACCCGCGTCCCGCCTCGGCGAGCAGACCGCCGAAGACGCGGAGCATGAGGAAGGTGCCGCGCACGTTGACCCGCAGGGCCGCATCGACGACGTCGACCGGCACCTCCTGGAGGGTGCCGCCGCCGGCGACGATGCCCGCGTTGTTGACCAGGACGTCGAGTCCGCCGTCGGCGACGACCCGCTCGGCCGCGGCGCGCACGGAGGTCTCGTCGCTGATATCGAGCGTGAGGGCCGTCGCGCCGATCTCAGCAGCGACGGCGGCCGCGGCATCCGCGTTCACATCGCCGATGAAGACCTCGTCTCCGGCGTCGCGGAAGGCGGCGGCGATGCCGCGGCCGAGCCCGGATGCGCCTCCGGTGACCAGGATCCGGCGGGGAGATGCGGTCATGTTCGTCCTCACTGACGGCTGTTCTGACGGGATGTCTCCGTTATATTCTACAAACATAGAAAAACACAACCCCGTGTCTCGAGAAGGCGAAGGAGCCTCCATGCCCGAAACGACATATCCCCGAAGACGTTTGGACTCCACCGGAGCGGTCGTGTCCCCGCTGGCGCTCGGATCCTGGAACACCTGGGATCGGATGGCACCCGACGAGGCGGTCGCCATGATCCGCCGGGCGGTGGAGCTGGACGCCGGGTTCTTCGACGTCGCGTACTACAACATGGGCCCGCACGCCGAGAACTCGAAGACCGACGTCCTGTTCGGGCAGGCGCTGCGAGCCAGTGGCGTCGATCGTGCCGAGATCGTGCTGTGCGGCAAGCTCTGGCTGTGGGACTGGCCGAACCAGGGATTCCGCGCGCAGCTCGAGGAGTCGCTGGAGCGAGCGGGACTCGACCGCTTCGACACCCTCGTGGTGGGCGACTACCTCGACGCCCCCGATATGCCGCGCCTCGTCGCCGACGTGAACGAGCTCATCGCCGAAGGGCTCGTCGACTCCTGGGGCATCAACAACTGGCGGATCGAGCACACGCGGGAGGCGCTCGCCGAGGCCGCGGAGCAGAGCGTGGCAGGTCCGGTGTTCGCGCAGTTGAAGTACGGCATCGCTCGGAGGGCGATGGCGGAGGGCGATGCCTACGGCCCGCTGTTCGCCGACGGCACGCTCGCCCTGCAGGCGTCCGATGTGTTCGAGGGCGGCATCCTGGCCACGGGGCGTGTGCCCGAGCGGAAGATCGGCGCCGACGTCGGAGGCGTCCGTGAGCAGATCGTCGCCGTGTATCCCGAGGTCGCGCGCGTCGCCGCCGGGTTCGGGGTCACACCGGCCGCACTCGGCATCGCCTTCTGCCTGTCGAACCCCGCCACCGCGAATGTGCTGTTCGGCGCCTCTCGTCTCGCGCAGCTGGAGGAGAACCACGCGGCGCTCGCGCTCGCCCGGGATCACGGAGCCGAGGTGCGTGCCGCGCTCGCCGGATGCCGGGTCGACCGCGAGGTGCGGGCCGACGGCGCGTGGTGAAGGGGGGCCTACGCCTCGCGCTCGCGGGCGACGGTCAGAGCGCGCTCGAACGTCGAGACGATGACCTGCCGCCGGTCGACGCGGTCGTCCTCATCGGGTTCGAGCTCATCGATGTACTCGTCCCACACGCGGACGTAGCGATCCCGCCAGGCTTCGAGCGTGCTGCTCGGCGGGAACGTCGCCCCCACGCGGCCACGGCACCCTCTTCCTCTCGGCCGTTGCGATCGGATCCAGTGAACCACGGAGTGGCTGCGGTCTGCGTGCTCGCGTCAGTGCGCGCCGCCGAACTCGATCATCGCCACGCCGGCCGCGATGAGCACGACGCCGATCGCCATCCCGCGATCGAGCGCGACCGACAGCAGCCCCAGTGAGCCGGTGTAGCCGATCACGACGACGATGAGCCAGAGTGGATGCGTGAAGCCCTCGGCCGCACGCAGCGAGAGGGTCGCGCTGACCTCCAGGGCGATCGCGATCAGAAGAGGTGGCCAGGCCGACGGCCGCGGGCGGTCTGTCGTCGAGTGCCTTTCGTGGACCGCACGAGGGAGGGAAGGGGTTTTCGCGCGCAGCGCTCGACCGGGAACGACCGTCAGAATACCGGCATTCATTCGAAGATCTGTTCGAAACTCGCGACCTGCTTCGGTAGAATCGAGTCATGTCGAAGTTGGCCGTACTGCACGAGGCGATGTCCCGCCTCGACGCGGCGTGGGCTGGCGCCGACGAGTCGGGCGAGTTGTCGCGCGAGCAGCTGATCGCGGTGAGTGCATCCCTCGGGGAGCTGCAGAGACGGTTGGATGCGGTGCACGTCGAGGTGGCCGCGTGCATCTCCCGCGAGTCCCGTCCGGAGTTGGGCGCGGAGAGCCTCGCGAAGCAGCAGGGCTTCCGGAACCCGGCCGCGTTGATCGCGGCGACCGTGGGTGTGTCGCGGGGTAACGCGACGCGGCTCGTGAAGGTCGGGGAAGCCGTGGCGCCCCGCGCAGACCTCTTGGGTGCGCCCCTGCCTGCGAAGTATCCGGTGGTTCGCGAGGCGCTCGGTGCGGGGGTGTTGAGTGCCCAGGCGGCGGCGGTGATCATCGCGCTGTTGGATCGGTGCCGACTGCCGGCGGGAGCGGTGCGTGTCGCCGAGGCGGAGCGGGTGCTCGTGGAGAAGGCGGCGGGGCTCGCTCTCGACGACGTGCGCAAGCTGGTGGTTCGCGCAGAAGCGTGGCTCGATCCGGATGGCGTGGAGCCGCGGCTCGAGGAGCAGCGTTCCCGCCGATCGCTCACCATTCATGAGCGCGACGGGATGCTGCATCTGAACGCGATCCTCGACGCCGAGACCGCAGCCCCCGTCGTCACGGCGATCCGCGGGTACGTGACCGCCGCATTCGCCGCTCGGAAGGATGCGACGGACGCCGATGCGCCGGACGCCGACCGCCGCACGGTGCCGATGATTCAGGCTGATGCGCTCGCCGTGTTCGCCGCGCACGTGCTCGGATGTGCGACCAGGGTGACGCTGGCGGGTGCCACGATCGTCGTGAGGGTGGGCCTCGACGACCTCGAGGCCGGCACCGGCTCCGCCGAGATCGACGGGATCGAGCAGCCGGTGAGCATCGGAGCTGCGAGGCGCATGGCCGCCGGCGGGGGAGTGATCCCGTGCGTGCTCGGAGCCGCGAGTGAAGTGCTCGACTGGGGGCGCGAGAAGCGCCTGTTCACACGGGCGCAGCGGTTGGCGTTGGCGGAACGGGATGGCGGCTGCGCCATGTGCGGGCTGCCGCCCGAGATGACGAAGGCGCATCACATCCGTTGGTGGAGACGCGACCACGGACCGACGGATCTCTCGAACGGTGTGCTGCTGTGCGAGACCTGCCACCACCGCATCCATGACAACGGATGGGATGTCCGCATCGATGGTGGCGGCGGGTGCGCGAGGGTGTGGTTCCTCCCGCCGGCCTCGGTCGACCCCGCCCGCACACCTCGTCCGGGTGGCAGAGCGCGCTTCGACATCGCCGCCTGAGCGCTGCGATCCGAGGGCAGGATGCGCCACGCCCGGCCATGCCTGCGCGCACGGACAAGGCCGGTGCGCCCCGAGGCATGAGTCGGCGCTCTCCGCGGAGGAAACGCTCTTGCGCTCTTTTTCCACGCATGTAGACTAACCAGCACGACACATCGAAGTGACGTCGGATCCGGCCTCCGGTCAGCGGCACCTCACCCCTTCTTCACCACCCCTGCACCCGAGAGAAGGAACCATGAAACGAATGCCCCTCGCGCTCGTCGCGGCCGTCGCCGCGGCTCTCGCGCTCACCAGCTGCAGCGGCTCGACACCCTCGCCGTCCGGCGGCAGCGATGTCGATAGTCCCGATGCTCTCAACATCGGGAACTTCCTCGACATCACGTCCTGGGATCCCTCGCTCGCCGACATCGGCTTCGACGGCCCGTACCTCTCCGCGGTCTACGACGCCCTGATCGCCCTCGACGCCGACGGCAACCCGATCCCGTCGCTCGCCACCGAGTGGAAGGTCGCCGACGACGACCTCAGCATCGACCTCGACATCCGCACCGACGCCGTGTTCAGCGACGGCACCCCGGTCGATGCCGACGCCGTGATCACGAGCCTCGAATACCTCAAGGCCGGTGCTCGTTCGGGGGAGGCCTACGTCAATGCCGCCTCCTTCGAGAAGGTCGACGACGACACCGTCCGTATCGCCCTCACCCAGCGCGACGACACGATCCTGTACCTCATGGGACTCGGCCGCAGCTACATCGCCTCCCCGGCGTCGATCGAAGCGGGCACCCTCGGCGGTGAGCCGATCGGCTCCGGGCCCTACGTCCTCGACAGCGCGACGAGCGTGGCCGGCGCCGAATATCACTTCACCAAGACCGCCGATCACTGGGATGCCGAGACCTATCCGTTCTCCGAGCTGGCGATCTTCCCGATCACCGACGCCACCGCACGCCACAACGCCATGCTCAGCGGTCAGATCAACGTGCAGTACGGCGACGTCGCCAACCTCGAGCAGGCGAAGCAGCAGGGCTGGAACACTGCCGAGCGCGTCTCCGGCTGGGCGGGGCTCGTGATCACCGACCACACCGGCGCCAAGAGCGAGCCTCTCGGCAAGCTCGAGGTGCGGCAGGCGCTCAACTACGCCTTCGACGGAGCCGCCGTCCTCGCTGCCGTCGGCAGCGGAGCCGGGGTCGCCACGAACCAGGTGTTCCCCGACGGCGGGCCGATCAACGACCCGTCGCTGAACGAGACGTACGCCTACGACATGACCAAGGCCAAGGAGCTGCTGGCCGACGCCGGCTACCCGGACGGGTTCGCGATCTCGATGCCGATGTCGCCCATCTTCGAGATGTGGAAGCCGTCGGCCGAGCAGGCGCTCAACGAGCTCGGCGTGAAGGTCACGTGGGACAACATGCAGATGCCGGACTACCAGTTGAACGCGCCGAACTACCCGATGTTCATCTCGTTCCTCGCGATGGACGGCAACGACGTGGCCACCGTCTCCCGTCAGGTGACCAGCGTGCAGTGGTTCAACCCCGAGCCCGACTACGCGCAGAACGAGGTCATCGCTCCGCTCGTCGAGAAGGTGCAGACGGAGCGCGGCGACGCGCAGACCGACGCCGTCAAGGAGCTCAACAAGGCCCTCGTCGACCAGGCGTGGTGGTCGGTCTGGTACCAGGCGAACAACATCTACTACACGGCGCCCGGCATCCAGCTGCAGCCGGTGGTGGGGATGATGTTCCCGACGCTGCGCTACATCACTCAGGGCTGACGCCCGTCGGGGCGGCCGCGACGCCGGCCGCCCCGACACCCTTCCCCCTCCGACCCCCACCTTCCGAGAGGTCCCCATGCTCCTGTTCACGGCGAAGCGGTTGCTGTCCGGCATCCTTCTGCTCGTCGCGGTCTCGATCGGCACCTTCTTCCTGGCGCACCTCGCCATCAGCGACCCGACCGCTTCGCTCCTGGGGACCACGGCGAGCCCCGCCCAGCAAGCGGCCCTCGCCGAGAAGATCGGTCTGGACCGTCCGCTCCTGGTGCAGTTCTGGGACTGGCTCTCGCATGCCGCGCTGCTCGACTTCGGCGTCTCCTGGCGCAACTTCCAGCCTGTCAGCGCACAGCTCGCGATCAAGGTGCCCGTGACGCTGTCGGTCGTGACGTTCGCGACGCTGATCACCGCTGTCATCGGCATCGCCTTCGGGATGATCACGGGGTTGCGGCCGGGAACCTGGTTCGACCGGATCATCAAGGGCATCTCCGTCGTCCTGTTCGCGCTCCCCGGCTTCTGGGTGAGCCTCGTGCTCGTCATGTGGCTCGCGGTGCAGCTGAAGTGGTTCCCCGCCGTCGGCTACGTGCCGCCCACGCAGTCGGTGGACGGATGGCTGCGTTCCATCACCCTCCCGGCGATCTCGCTCGCCCTCGGCGGCATCGTCGCCGTCTCCGAGCAGTTGCGCAATGCCGTGATCACCCAGAGCCGCCAGGACTGGGTGCGCACTCTCCGCAGCCGCGGTCTCTCGGCGACCAGGGTCAACCTGCACATCCTCCGCAACGCCTCACCGGCCGCCCTCACCGTCATCGCCCTGATGTTCGTGGGGTTGCTCTCCGGAGCCATCGTGGTCGAGCAGATCTTCAGCCTCCCCGGCCTCGGACAGCTCACCAACCAGTCCTCGCAGAACGGCGACATCCCGATGCTCCTCGGCATCACGGTCGTCTCCATCGTCTTCGTCGTCCTCATCAACCTCCTGCTCGATCTCGTGCTCGGCTGGATCAACCCGAAGGTGCGCGTCGCATGACCACCACAGACATCCGGGTCGCCTTCGACCGGGCGGCGCAGAAGCGACGTTCCAGCCTGTTCCGTCGCTTCCTCCGGCACCCCGGCGGGTACATCCCGCTGGCGATCTTCGTCCTCATCGTGCTCGTGGGGGTTTTCGCGCCGCTGCTCGCGCCGATGGACCCCAACTTCGTCGACCTCGCCGCAGCCAAGGCGCCTCCGGGGCCCGAACACCTTCTCGGCGGCGACTCGACCGGCCGTGACATCCTGAGTCGTCTCATCTACGGCACCCGCACGACCCTGTGGGGCGCGCTCATCACGATCGTCACCGCGCTCGTGATCGGCGTGCCGTCCGGCGTCGCGGCCGGCTACTTCGGGGGCACGTTCGACCGGGTCGCCACCTGGATCAGCGACGCACTCCAGTCGATCCCCGGCATGATCATCCTGCTCGTGGTGGCCGCGGGCAGCCGCAACAACTTCGAGCTGCTGATGGCGACGGTCGGCGTGTTCATGGTGCCCGGCTACTTCCGCATCGCGCGGTCGCAGACGCTCGCCGTCCGCAACGAGCCCTACATCGACGCGGCCCGTGTCTCCGGGCTGTCGGACGGGCGCATCATCTTCCGGCACGTCATCAGGGCCGTCTCCCCGCCGGTCATCATCCAGACGGCGCTCACTGCGGGCATCGCGATGGGCATGCAGGCCGGACTCCAGTTCCTCGGCATCGGCGACTCCAACGTTCCCAGCTGGGGGGCGATGATGCTCGAGGGCTTCCGTCTCATGCTCACCTATCCGCTCATGCTGCTGTGGCCTTCGGCGGCCCTCGGGCTCACGATCGCGGTGCTCGCGATCATGGGATCCACGCTCGCCGAACTCGTGCAGGTGCGCACGCCGCGGGTCTCCCGACGGCGTGCCGACGCCGAGGCCACCCCGCGGCACGCCGCCACCGGTCACGCACAGCACGCGCCAGAGGATTCGGCGCTGCGGGTCGAGAACCTCAGGGTCGTGCACGCCACGCCGACCGGTGAGACCGAGGTCGTGCACGGCGTCACCCTCGACGTGGCCCCCGGCGAGGTCGTCGGCATCGTGGGAGAGTCGGGCTCCGGCAAATCGCAGACCGTGTTCTCGGTGCTCGACCTGCTGCCCGCCACCGGGCGGGCGGTCGCCGATGCCATCTGGGTGCGCGGAACCGACGTGACGAAGGCGACGCCGAAGCAGCGACAGGCGCTGCTCGGCCGCGAGATCGGCTACGTGCCGCAGGAGCCGATGAGCAATCTCGACCCCTCGTACACGATCGGCAGCCAGCTCGTCGAGCCGCTGCGGCGCACCCACGGTCTCCGCAGGTCGGAGGCCGAGGCGCAGGCACGGGCGATGCTCGTGCGTGTCGGCCTCGCCGACCCCGATCGGGTGATGCGCAGCTACCCGCACCAGGTGTCGGGCGGCATGGCGCAGCGGGTGCTCATCGCCGGCGCGATCGCGGGCAAGCCGTCGCTGCTCGTGGCCGACGAGCCCACCACGGCGCTCGACGTGACCGTGCAGGCCGAGGTGCTCGAGCTCCTGCGCGAACTCCAGGCCGAGTACGGCATGGCGCTGCTCATCGTCACCCACAACTTCGGCGTCGTCGCCGACATCTGCGACCGCGTGATAGTGATGCGCGGCGGCGACATCGTGGAATCGGGACCGGTCGATTCGCTGTTCGCCGCGCCGACCGAGGAGTACACGCGCCAACTGATCGCCGCCTCGCTCGACGACGCCGAAGGTCGCGCCGCGCTCGACCGCACCAGGATCGAGGCGAACGCATGAGTGCGTTGCTCGAAGTGAGCGATCTGGTCGTGGAATACGGCCGAGGGCGGACCTCCTTCCGCGCCCTGCACGGTGTCTCCCTCGACATCGCGCCGGGCGAATGTCTCGGCCTGGTCGGCGAATCCGGCTCGGGCAAGTCGACGCTCGGCAAGGCGATCCTCGGCCTCGCGCCCGTGACCGACGGGAGCATCCGCTTCGACGGGAAGGAGATCAGCAGACTCGGCGGCCGTGCCCGACGCGCTCTCGCGGATGACGTCCAGGTCGTCTTCCAGGACCCGTACGGCTCGCTGAACCCGGCCATGACGATCGGCGACATCCTCGCCGAACCGCTGCTCACCAGCGGCATCGGGACGAGGTCTGCCGAGACGAAGGTGCGCGAGATGCTCGACCGCGTCCGTCTGCCCGAATCGGCCATGGACCGCTACCCGAGCGAGTTCTCCGGAGGGCAGCGTCAGCGCATCGCGATCGCCCGTGCCCTCGTGCGCGGACCGCGGCTCATCGTGTGCGACGAGCCCGTCAGCGCCCTCGACCTGACCACGCAGGCGACGATCCTCGATCTGTTCATCGAGCTGCAGCGAGACACCGGGGTGGCGTACCTCTTCGTCTCGCACGACCTGGGCGTCGTCCGCCGCGTCTGCCACCGCGTCGCCGTCATGTACCGCGGCGAACTCGTCGAGGTCGGCGAGGGTGAGCAGGTCACCCGAGCCCCGGAGCATCCGTACTCCGAGCGGCTGCGCCTGGCCTCGCCCGTCGCCGACCCCGTCGCGCAGCGGGAGCGGCGTGCACAGTGGCTCGCTCTGCGGGAGGTGCGCGATGCGGCGGTACGGTAGCTCCAGGCCCGATCACTCCACGCACCGGAATCGGCCGGAAGGACCTCATGCCGAAGATCATCGATCACGACCAGCGTCGACGGGACATCGTCGAGGTGGCCAAGAGCATCATCCTGAAGGGGGGCTTCGAGGCGGCGACGATGCGCAGCATCGCGGCGGAGGCCGGCTTCGCGAACGGCGCACTGAAGCACTACTTCCCCGGCAAGGAGAGCATCGTCGCGGCGACGTTCGAGACGATCCTGCAGCAGATGTCCGAAGGGGTGCAGGCCGCGGGCGAGGAGCCGGCGTCGGCGGACGCCGCGTTGCGGGGGTTCCTGCGGGCGACGATTCCTCGCGACCAGGAGCAGATCGCGGCGGGGCGGGTGCTGCTCGCGCTGTGGGAGTACGCGATGGCCAACGAGGCCCTCGCCGAGCTGTATCGCGGGCACCTGGCGTCCTGGCGCACCTCGCTCATCGAGCGGATGGAGGCGGCGCGCGACGAGGGGTCGATCCGCGACCAGGACTACGGGCCCCTCGCGAACGAGTACATCTCGGCGGCGGTCGGCGCGACGGTGATCAACCTCATGTATCCCGATGGCGAGCGGATCGCCGACTACGAGACCTATATCGACCAGTTCCTGGCGCGGCTCCGCTGACCGCGACGCGCCTGATCCGAGAGGACGGCGCGTCATGACCTCACCCCTTTTCGTCGAGCGGCACCCGGGTACCGGGCGTCCGGTGGTGTTCCTGCACGGCCTCGCCTCGCAGGGCGCGCAGGACTGGCCGGAAGCCGAGTGGGGCGGATCCTTCGGCGACCGTCCCCGCGTCGTGGTCGATCTCCCGGCACACGGAGCGAGTCCGACGCTCGGCACGGCCCCGACCTCGGCGGTGCTCGACGCGCTCGCGGACGCCGTCGGTGCGGATGAGATCGACCTGGTGGGGTACTCGCTGGGGGCCCGGCTCGCCTGGGACCTGGTGCGGCATCCCGCGGTCGCGGTGCGCCGGGCAGTGCTCGGCGGACTCAGCGCGGGGGAGCCCTTCACCCTGGTCGACCTCCCGGCCGCGCGCGCGGCCGTCTCCGGCGGCGCCGCCCCGGCGGATCCACTCACGGGAATGATCGTGCACATGGCCTCACTGCCCGGCAACAGACCGGGCGACGTGATCGACCTCATCGAGGGCCTGGCCGCGGAGCCGTTCGCCCCGCGGCCCGATGGGCTCACGCTGCCCGTACTGCTGATCGGCGGCACGGACGATGCGATGGCTGCCGGGATCGACGAGCTCGCACAGCTGCTCCCGGCGGCGCGCGCCCACCGCGTCCCCGGTGATCACCTCTCCGCGCTGCACACGGCGGAGTTCCGCACCGCTGTGCAGGACTTCCTGGCGGACTGACCCGGTTGGCCGTCCATCGGTCTCCTCATGCCCTTTAATTCCAACATTCGTAGATAAACATCGAAAGGCCACTCATGACCGACACTCCCACCGCGGACGCGGCCCGGATCCTCGACATCGCCACCGGATACATGGCATCGAAGCAGCTCTTCCACGCCCGTCGCATCGGCCTCTTCGCTGCCGTCGACGGCGGAGCCGACACGGTGCCGGCGATCGCCGAGAGATGCGGGGTGAGCGAGCGCATCGCGCACCTGCTCGCCGACGCGATGGCGGCCCAGGGGCTGCTGGTCCGCACGGACGGCCACTACGTCGTGGCCCCGGATGCGGCCGCCTACCTCACCGGTGCCGATGCGGCGATCGACCTCGGCCCGTTCCTCACGTTCCTCGACGAGATCAGCTACCCGCACTGGCTGCAGTTCGCCCATACGGTCGACACCACCGAACCGGGTGACCTGCAGATGGACGACGCCCGCTGGGCGACCTTCATGGCCGGCGTCATGACGTACAACCGCCTGCACGCCCAGGAGTTCGGCCGACACATCGACCTCGCCGGTGCCACGAAAGCCCTCGATTTCGGCGGGCTCTCGGCGGACTTCGCGCTGTCGGTCATGGCGAAGAACCCGGCGTTGCACACCACGTTCGTATACGCTCCCGGCTTCGAGGACGGCATCGCCGAAGCCGTGGCGGCGGCTGGCGTCGCCGACCGTGTCGTCGTCGAGATCGCCGACACCGCGACTGCCGCACCCGAGGGGGCATACGACGCCGTCTTCGCCAATCACGTCATCCATCGCTTCACCGCCGAGGAGAACGCCCGGATCTTCCGAAACCTGCGGGCGGCAGCGACTCCGGGAGCGACCCTGACCGTGCTCGACTTCTTCCTCGACGACGACGCGGAGCAGCGCGGGATCGACGCCCGGCACGCCGGGGAGTACCTCGTCATCGACGGGACCGTCGTGTATCCGGAATCTCAGGTGCGCGGCTGGCTGAACGATGCGGGCTGGGAGGTGCGGGATAAGGTCGCCCTGCCCGGAAGCCCGCGGGTGCTGGTCGCGACGGCGGTGTGAGACTTCCCCGGCGTCGGGTGCCCGACGCCGGGGGCGCGGACTGGTCCGAGGGGGATCAGAGGCGGGCGGCATGCGGGAACATGCCGCCCGCCGGTTTCGTGCGCGGGNNCGCCCCGCCGTTTTCGTGCGCGGGCGGGCTCAGCCCCGGGCGAAGACCGTACGGCCGTCGACGATCGTGCGCACCACCTCGAGCGAGGAGAACGGGCGGACGGGTGTCAGCGGGTCCTCGTCGAGGATCGTCAGGTCGGCGACGCGCCCGACCTCGAGCGACCCCTTCCAGTCCGATGCGCCGTCCTGTCGCGCGGCATCCACGGTCATCGATCGCAGGAGCAGGTGGCGGGTCGCTGCGTCGTCGATGAAGCCCGCGTCGGTGAGCAGGGCGAGCGCGGCGTCGAGCCCGAGCCGCCAATCCGGACTCGCGATCGGCGCGTCGCTGGTCACGGTCGTGAGGGCGCCGGAGGCGAGCATCGCGGCCAGCGGCCAGGCCGTGGCGATGCGCGCCTCGCCGAGCTGCGCCGCCGCCCAGGAATGGGTGTGCGCAGCGATCAGGGGCTGCACGGCGAATCCGGCATCGACCCGTCGCATGCGCGCGATCTGCTCGGGCGTGGCCAGGTCTCCGTGGACGACGTAGTGCGGAGCGGCCGGTGCGGGCGCATCGGAGAGGCGCTCCAGGACCGCGAGGAACTCGGCGATCGACCGGTCGCCGGTCGCATGCACGGCGATCTGCATCCCGCGGGATGCGGCCAGTTCGACCATCTGCTGGAATGCGGAGAGCGGGTCGCTCCCTCCTCGGGTGAGCAGTGCTCCGGTGGTGCCGTCCGCATACGGCTCCTCGACCCAGGCGGTCGCCATCGGGGGGATGCCGTCGGCGAAGATCTTCACTCCGGGGATCGCAAGCCATCGCGGGTCATGGGTGGGTGGCGGGGTGCGGATGCCGTGCGCGAAGTCCTCGAGCGTGCTCTCGCCGTCGATCGTGCCGAAGAGCCGCAGCAGGGTCACCCGCGATGTCTGGGCGCCTTCGCGGTGCAGTTCGCCGTAGGTGTCGAGCATGTCGGCGCCGAAGCATCCGGTCTCCCCGGCGTCCTCTCCCGGACCGATGCCCGGTTCGGTGTAGCTCGTGATGCCGTGTTCGGCGAGGAGGCGCCACGCGCGGCGCAGGGCGGATCGCCGCTCGCTCGCGGTCGACACGAGTCTTCCGGGCGGCTGCTCCTCCGGGGGAGTGTCCGAGAAGAACAGGTGCGGCCAGCGCGCACCGAGCCATGCGGCATGCAGGTGTGCATCGTTGATGCCGGGGACCGCGGTGCGTCCGTCGAGTTCGAGGACGTTCCGTGCGTGGAGTCGGGTGGCGGCGGCATCGGTGGCGACGATCACGCCGTCGCGAACGGCGAGGGCGTGAGCGATATCGCCCGTCCCGTCGAAGGTGTGGATGCGGCCGCCGCGGATGATCAGGTCGGCGTCGTCGCCGGGAGATGTCTGGCTCATTATTCCACCAGTGTAGACGTAAAATCCGGCCGAATGCGGGGCGGCGACGTACCGATTCGGCGCGCGGTTCTGCGGCTTGTACGCTGGAGACATCCCCCGATTCACCCGGCAACTCGCGCGCCGGCGATCTCGGCGCGCGCTCACACATGCAAGGACGCAGATGAACGATTCCGCGGCACACCGCGACGACTGGACTGAGAGCGAAGAGCTGGCGGAGCGGATGATCCCGCTCATCGGGGCGCTCCGACGCGAACACGACGTCGTCACCTCGCTCCATGGGCACCGCCTGCTCGGTCTGTCGGCGACCGGCCTCGTCGAGGTGCACGAGCGCGTCGCGCAGCTCGGGCACGAGAGGCTCCCCATCGAGGACAGCCTGGCCGTGCTGGAGGCGATCCATGCGCTCGCCCCCGGTGCATCCTCCCTCGATGTCGCCCGCCTCGTCGCCGGCCATGCCGAGAGCGGTCAGCCGCTGGAGACCTACCTCGCAGACGTGCTGGCCCCTGCGATGGGAGCCGTCGCCGCCGAACCCACCGACGTCGTGCTCTACGGCTTCGGGCGCATCGGCCGCCTGCTCGCCCGCATCCTCATCGCCCACACCGGGGGAGGAAGCGGACTGCGCCTGCGCGCCATCGTCGTCCGCCGCGGCGCCGAGAACGACCTCGTCAAGCGCGCATCCCTGCTCCTGCGCGACTCCGTGCACGGCCGCTTCGCCGGCTCGGTCACCGTCGACGAAGACGCCGAGCAGATCATCGCCAACGGCACCCGCATCCAGGTGATCTACTCGGACGACCCGGCGACCATCGACTACACCGCCTACGGCATCCACGACGCGATCGTCGTCGACAACACCGGGCGCTGGCGCGACGAGGCCGGTCTGTCGCAGCACCTGCGCTCGACCGGCGTCGCCCGGGTGCTGCTGACCGCGCCGGGGAAGAGTCCGCTCAAGAACATCGTCCACGGCATCAACGACGACACGATCGTCGAGACCGACCGCATCCTCTCGGCCGCCTCCTGCACGACCAATGCCATCACGCCCGTGCTCGCGGCGATCGACGAGGCCTACGGCG
This sequence comes from Microbacterium sp. UBA3486, assembly GCF_002377845.1. Lineage (NCBI taxonomy): Bacteria > Bacillati > Actinomycetota > Actinomycetes > Micrococcales > Microbacteriaceae > Microbacterium > Microbacterium sp. UBA3486. The sequence goes on along the minus strand of NZ_DFQP01000016.1, from coordinate 22,488 downwards.
TCGTCAAGGGACACGTCGAGACCGTGCACTCGTTCACGAACGACCAGAACCTGATCGACAACTTCCACAAGGGCGATCGGCGCGGACGCTCGGCGGTACTCAACATGGTCATCACCGAGACCGGTGCCGCCAAGGCCGTCGCCAAGGCGCTGCCGCAGTTGGAGGGCAAGCTCACGGGCAGCTCGATCCGCGTGCCCACCCCCGACGTCTCGCTCGCGGTGCTGCACCTGACGATCGAGCGGCCCGCGACGAAGGATCAGGTCAACGACTACCTGCGCCGGGTCTCGCTGCACTCGAAGCTGCGCCAGCAGATCGACTACGTGGAGAGCCCGGACGTCGTCTCCACCGACTTCGTCGGGTCGCACCGTGCCGGCATCGTCGACGGTCTCGCCACGATCGCCGATGAGGACACCCTCATCCTGTACGTCTGGTACGACAACGAGTTCGGCTACTCGTGCCAGGTGATCCGCGTGCTCGAGGTCATGGCGGGCTCGCACCCGATCGTGCTCCCCGAGCGCCGAGAGGTGACGCTGCAGAGCTGAGGTTCCTCGTGCGCCGCGTCGGCGGCACCCGGCATGATGAGGTCATGAAGACCGCGACCCTGCGTGCCGAGCGCCTCCGATCGCACCGCCTCCAATCGCACCGCCTCATCTCGCCGGCTCCCACGGTGACGGATGCGGCGCGCCACATGCTCGCGGTGCAGAGCCAGGACTTCACCGCGGGTCGCTGGGCTCTGGCCGTCCGCACCAGAGGGGAGACCACGGTGCGCGACGTCGACCGCGCCTTCGACCGCGGTGACATCGTGCGCGGGTGGACCATGCGCGGCACCCTGCACACCGTCCCGGCGCGCGACCTCGGCTGGATGCTGCAGGTCACCGCGGGGCGGCAGCGACAGCAGGCGGCCTCCCGCCACCGCGATCTCGGCATCGATGACGACATGGTCGCCGCGAGCGTCCGGGCGCTGACGCCGGCGCTCCGCGACGGAGGGTGCACCCGCGCCGAGGTGTTCGACATCCTCCAGGGCGTCGGCATCGACCCCTCGGGCCAGCGCGGCATCCATCTGCTGTTCACCCTCACGATCGACGGTCTGATCTGCCAGGGGCCGGTCGTCGCCAGGGCGGGCTTCGCCCGCGAGCAGCGCTTCGTGCTCGTCGAAGATCACATCCGCGAGCACGTCACGCCCGATGACCCGCTCGCCGAGCTGTTCGTCCGCTACATCGACGGACACGGCCCCGCCGGTATCGCCGATTTCGCCTGGTGGGCGGGCCTCACCCTCGGTCAGGCGCGCGAGGCGGCCGAGCGGGCGGGAGCGGGAACGGACGGTGGCAGGCTCGACGAGATCGACGAGGGTCTCTTCGCCGCGCGCCGACGTCCGCGAAGAGCATCGGGTGCGGCCTCCGTCCACGCCCTCGGCGCGTTCGACGAGTACTACATCTCCTACGCCGATCGCACGACCGTCTGCGCCCCGGAGCATCTCGCGGCCGTCGGCCCCGGAAAGAACGGCATGGTGCGTCCGACCCTCGTCGAGCAGGGGCGCGTGATCGGGACCTGGTCCCACGCGACCGCGACCAGGGGTACGCCGCCTGAGCTGTTCGAGGAGCCGGAGGATCCCGCCGCCGTGGCTGCGGCCCTCGCCCGGTTCGCCCGGTTCGCCGACGACTGAGCCGCAGGGATCACCGACCCCGCCGCGACTACTCGCTCGCGTGACGCGCGAGGAAGTTGTAGACCTCGTTGTCGTCGACGCCGGGGAACGCGCCGCGGGGGAGCGGCGAGAACATGTGCGTGTGCACGCGGGCGCTCGGCCACGCCCGTCCGCTCCAGCGATCGCTCAGCTCGGCGGAGGGGCGACGGCAGCACGACTCGTCGGGGCAGGTCGACACCGCTCTGTCGTTGGTCTCGCGTCCGCGCCACCAGCGGGCATCGTCGAACGGCACGCCGACCGTCACCGAGAACTCGCCGTCGCTCGACGATCCGGTCTGGGTCGAGCACCAGAACGTGCCAGAGGGGGTGTCGGTGTACTGGTGGTGCTCCACCGTGCGGTTCTGCTGCGTGAACGCCGCGCGTGCCTGGAACTTGCGGCACACCCGCTGTCCCTCGACCGCGCCGGTCACGTCCATCGGCAGCGGCAGGTCGTCGTTCTCGTACACGCGGGTGATCGCGCCGGTGGAATCCACGCGCAGGAAGTGCAGCGCCATGCCGAGGTGCTGCGTCAACAGGTTCGTCATGCGCATGCCGGCGGCTTCGTGCGTCACGCCGAAGCCGTCGCGGAAGTCCTCGACCGCGAGGTTGCGGTCCTTCTTCGCCTGCTGCAGGAACGCGACCGATGCGGTCTCCGGCATCAGGCAGCACGCGGCGAAGTAGTTGATCTCCAGGCGCTGCTGCAGGAAGTCGGCGTAATCGGTCGGCGGTGTGTGCCCGAGCAGTCGGTGCGCCATCGCCTGCAGCGCCATCGAGCGCAGACCGTGGCCACCCGGGATCGATGCCGGCGGCAGATAGATGCGTCCGTTCTCGAGGTCGGTGACCGAGCGGGTCGAGTGGGGAAGGTCGTTGACGTAGATCAGCTCGAAGCCGAGCTTCTCCGCCATGATGCTCACCGTGCGGTGGGTGAGCGCCCCCTGTACGTGCCCCGCGGCCTTGAGGTGCTTCTCGGCGAGCTTCTCGATCTCGGGGAGGTAGTTGTTCTGCGCGCGCATCCGCAGCCGCAGCTCGGTGTTCGCGCGCCGCGCCTCCTCCGGCGTCGCGATGGCTTCGCGTTCACGACGCTCGAGCTCGCGGTGCAGCCCCAGGACCGATTCGATCGTCTCGTCGCTCATGCCCTTGGTCACGCGCACGGGCGCGACGCCGAGCTGCCGGAAGACCGGGCTCTCCTGCGCGCGCTCCAGGGCGATCTCGAGGGCGGCCCGACGGTTCGGCGGTTCACCGGAGATCAGGTCGGTCACCTCGGTCTTGGTCGCCTGTGCGATCGCCTGCAGCAGCGAGAGCTTGGGCTCGCGCTTGCCGTTCTCGATCAGGCTCAGCTGAGAGCCGGCGACGCCGACCAGAGCACCGAGCTCATCGAGCGTGAACCCGTTCTCCAATCGGTGGTGACGGATGCGGTGGCCGAGAGTCGTGAGGTGGATGCCGGAGGACGCCATTCCTTGAGTCTAGCGAAAGAATTGAAGTTCTTATCGCTCGAATTGTCCGAAAGTCGCGCTCGAACCGGAAGAAGATAGGTGCAACGCCCCACACTTCAAAGGAGCACACGTCATGGCTATCGCCGAAGTCTTCACCCCCCGCACGTCTCCCGTCGCACCGACGCGTACGTTCGGCGCGGCTCCGACGTATGACACCCCCGCCATGGCGGAGCTGGCCGCGTGGGTCGAGGAGATCCGCGCTCTCACCCAGCCCGACGCCGTGCACTGGGTCGACGGCTCGCGCGCCGAGAACGACTGGCTGCTGCGCGGACTCGTCGATGAGGGCAAGCTCATCAAGCTCAACCCCGAATGGCGTCCCGGTTCGTACCTCGCACGCTCGCACCCCAGCGACGTCGCCCGCACCGAGGGGCGCACGTTCATCGCCTCCGAGCGCGAGGAGGACGCCGGCCCCACGAACAACTGGGCGGCACCTGCCGACATGCACGCCAAGATGGACGAGATCTTCGAGGGCTCGATGCGCGGCCGCACGATGTACGTCGTGCCGTTCTCGATGGGCCGCGTCGGCGGCCCGCTCTCGCACATCGGCGTGCAGATCACCGACAGCGCCTACGCGGTCGCTTCGATCGGCATCATGACCCGTGTCGGCGATGCCGTCACGCGGCAGATCGCCGAGGGTGCGCCGTGGGTCAAGACCGTGCACACGGTCGGCGCCCCGCTCGCCCCGGGGGAGCAGGACGTCGAGTGGCCCTGCAACGACGACAAGTACATCGTGCACTTCCCCGAGACGCTCGAGGTCTACTCGTACGGTTCGGGCTACGGCGGCAACGCGATCCTCGCCAAGAAGTGCTTCGCGCTGCGCATCGCCTCGGTGATCGCCCGCGATGAGGGGTGGCTTGCCGAGCACATGCTGCTCATCCGCGTGATCGACCCGCAGGGCAAGGCGTACCACGTGGCCGCGGCGTTCCCCTCTGCCTGCGGCAAGACGAACCTCGCGATGCTGCGTCCGACCATCCCCGGATGGCGGGTGGAGACCCTCGGCGACGACATCGCCTGGATCCGTCCCGGCGAAGACGGCCGCATGTGGGCGATCAACCCGGAGGCGGGCTTCTTCGGCGTCGCACCCGGAACCGGCGAATCGACCAACGTCACGGCGGTCGAGACGCTGTGGGGCAACACCATCTTCACGAACGTCGCTCTCCGTCCGGACGGCGACGTGTGGTGGGAGGGGCTGACCGATGAGGCGCCCGCGAACCTGATCGACTGGGAGGGCAACGACTGGACTCCCGAGTCGGGACGGCCGGCAGCGCACCCCAACTCCCGCTTCACGGTGTCGGCGGCGCAGTGCCCGCAGATCTCCGAGGACTGGGAAGAGGCCGTTCCGCTCGACGTCATCCTGTTCGGTGGACGCCGCGCCAGCAACGTCCCGCTCGTGGTCGAGGCCACCGACTGGACGCACGGCGTCTTCCTGGGCTCGAACATCTCGTCAGAGCGCACGGCTGCCGCCGAGGGCACGGTCGGGGAGCTGCGCCGCGACCCGTTCGCGATGCTGCCGTTCTGCGGCTACAACATGGNNTGTGGCCGGGCTTCGGCGACAACTCGCGTGTGGTCGACTGGATCATCCGCCGCATCGCGGGTGACGTTCCTGCGGTCGACAGCCCGATCGGTCGCCTGCCGCGCGTGGAGGACCTGAACCTCGACGGGCTCGACATCCCCGCTGCCGACCTCGACGAGCTGTTCTCGGTCGATGCCGAGGCATGGAAGACCGAGGCCGACCTGACCGAGGAGTTCTACGACACCTTCGGCGACAAGGTCCCCGCAGCGCTGCGCGCCGAGCTGGCGTCGCTGCGCTACCGCCTCGACAAGGCGTAGTTCCCCCAGACCGGTGCCGGTTCGGGGGAGCCGGCACCCTCGGGGCTTCGTGCCCCGCAAACCCGCGAAGGCGGGACATCAGAGACGAACCCATGGCTGAGTGGTCTCCGACGTCCCGCCTTCGTGTTGTCGTGCGTCAGGTGAGCAGCTGGTGTCGCGCGAGGTCGCGGTACAGCGGCGTCGACTCCACGAGCTCGGCGTGCGTGCCCTGGCCGACGACGACGCCGTCCTGCAGCACCACGATGAGATCGCTGTCGACGACCGTCGAGAGGCGGTGCGCGATCACGATGAGCGTGCGGTCGGTCGACACGGCATCGATGGCTTCCCGCATGCGCTGCTCGTTCACGCCGTCGAGCGATGACGTCGACTCGTCGAGCAGCAGGATNNTGAGCAGGGCGCGCGCGATCGCGAGACGCTGACGCTCACCGCCCGACAGCATCACGCCGTCTTCGCCGACGGGGGCATCGATGCCGAGCGGATCGCGCTCGAGCACGTCGCCGAGGTTCACGGCGCGCAGCACCCGTTCGCAGTCGGTGTCCGTCGCTTCGGGAGAGGCGAGCCGCAGGTTCTCGGCGAGCGTGCCGGCCAGCGTCGGCGCATCCTGCTCGACGTAACCGAAGTGGGCGCGCAGCTCGTCGCGCGGGTAGGTGCGCGCGTCGTGGCCGTGCAGGCGGATCGAGCCGCCGGTCGGGTCGTAGAAGCGCTCGATCAGCGAGAGGATCGTGCTCTTCCCCGCGCCGCTGGGGCCGACCAGGGCGACGCGGGAGCCCTGCGGTACGGCGAACGACACGCCGCGGAGCACCTCGTGGTCCTGCACGGCGGGGGCGGCGTCCTCCGCGGATTCCAGGTGCGCATCGGCGAGCAGTGTGCGCGCCTCCTTGGCCGCGGCCTGACGGGCGGCGACGACGTTCGCAGGGTAGTGGAAGCGCACGTCGCGGAACTCGATGGCCGGTGCGTCCGCCGCAGCGGTCTCGCGCGGCAGCGAGGCCGCGATCTTCTCGTCGTCCTGCGACTCGGTGGGCAGGTCGAGAACCTCCTGGATGCGGCCGAGCGCACCGAGAGCCTGGTTGACCGAGGTGATCGCGCCGAACGTCGTGGCCAGCGGCATCACGAGCAGGAACAGGAACATGATGAACGAGATCAGCGAGGCGATCGTGATCGCTCCCGCGGCCACCCGGAATCCGCCCACCCCGAGCACCACGAGCAGCGACAGCTGCAGGGCGATGCCGGAGACGGGAACCACCATCGAGGAGATCTTGGCGATGCGCACGCCGATGCCGTAGGCGTCGGAGGCGAGGCCCGACACGGCGGTGGTCTCCCGTTCGGTGGCTCCCGAGGCGCGGATGGTGCGGATCGAGCCGACCGCGCGCTCCACGCCGGAAGCCAGCTCGCCGACCTTCTCCTGCTGCGCGGTCGACGCGGTGCGGATGCGTCCGCTCAGCAGCACGACGACGGCGACCGAGATGCCGATCACCACGACGATGAGCAGCAGCAGGATGGGGTCGATCACGAGCATCGCGATGAGCGCGCCGAGGAAGAGCACGGCGCTGCCGACAGCATCGGCGAGGCCCTGGGTGAGCACGGCGTAGAGCAGCGTCGTGTCGGTGCCGACGCGGGAGACGAGGTCGCCGGTGCGGCGGGCATCGAACTCCGAGGTCGGCAGGTGCAGGATGCGGGCGATCAGCTTGCGGCGGCTCGAGTACACGACCGCGGTGCCGGTGCGCTGGAGCAGGTAGTGCTGGAAGCCGGAGATGACCGACGACACGATCACGAAGCCGACGAGCAGCCACACCAGGATCCCGATACCGGTGTCGGACTGCACGGCCTCGATGACCTGGCCCACGAGCAACGGCTGCACGAGCGAGGTCGCGGCGCCGACGACGCTGAGCACCGCGACCACGATGAGGGTGCGCTTGTGTTCGAAGAGGAAGGGGAGGAGCTGGCGGAAGGTGGCGCGGGGGCCTTCAGGCTGTGCGCCACGTCCGCGGCGGCGTGCTGTCGCCGAACCGGACATGCGGGACCTCTATCTGGAAATGGTACTTCGACCGTACTTCGTTCGCGGTCGAATCCTATGGAGCGGCTGTATGCGGCACATCGCGGGCTCAGGACCGGCCGAATCGCCGATGAGCCGCCTGCTTGCTCACGCCGAGGGCGCTGGCTATCGCCTGCCAGGAGTACCCGAGGTTCCGCGCGCGACGCACGTTCGCCTCCTCGGCACGGGCCACCTCCTTGCGCACCTCGGCGAGGCGGTGCAGCGCGGCCAGGGGCTCGCTGCCGTCGTCCTGTGCGATCGCGGTCGGCATTGTCATGATGGACCTCCTGCGTCAATCATCGTTGACGTGCCCGCGAGTGTCAATATATGTTGACGTGGCAGTGTGGGGGGATGCCGACGAAGAAGTGGATCCTGTTCGACATCGGGGGAGTGCTGGAGGTCGTCGACGACGACGCCTGGCAGCAGCAGTGGTGGGAGCGCTGGCGTGCCGTGGTCGGTCTCGAGCCGTCCGCCTTCGAGGCGCGCATCGCAGAGGCCGACCTTCCGTCGATCGATGTCACCGTCGGCACCGAACCCGCTTTCTGGGCGGCGGTGGGCACGGCACTCGGTCTCGACGAGGTCCAGCGCCGCGCGATGCGCGCGGACTTCTGGGATGCCTACTGCGGCACCGGCAACCACGACCTGATCGCGTACGCGCGCACGCTCTCGGCGCGGGCGGGAACAGCGATCCTCTCCAACTCCGCCGATGGCGCGCGCGAGGAGGAGGAGCGCCGCTTCGGCTTCTCCGAGGTGTTCGACCCGATCTGCTACAGCCACGAGCAGGGCGTGAACAAGCCGGATCACGAAGCCTACCGACGAGCACTGCAGCGCATGGGCGCCGACCCGGGCGACGTGCTGTTCATCGACGACCATCAGGTATCGGTCGACGGTGCCGAGGCGGCGGGGATCCGCGCCGTGCGACACCTCGACAACGCGACCACCATCGCCGCGATCGAGGAGTTCCTGCGGCCGTGACGTGAATCGTCACGGCCGCAGCATCACAGCTCGACGGCCGCCGCGACGCCGAGGTCGTCGTCGTAGTCGTGGTCCTTGGTCTCGGGGGAGAGGACCAGCGCGATGAACGTGAGCACACCCATCGCGGACAGGTACAGACCCACCAGCCACGGAGCGCCGCCGGCCACCTCCCACAGCTTCAGCGCGATGAGCGGGGCCACCGCGGCGCCGAGGATCGACGAGACGTTGTAGGCGATCGCCGACCCCGTGTAGCGCACGTTGGTCGGGAACAGCTCGGGAAGCAGAGCGCCCATCGGGCCGAACGTCGCTCCCATCAGCATGAAACCGAACACGAGGAACGCCTGGGTGAGCGCACCCGTGAACTTCGGGTCGACCGCGGGCAGGAGGAAGGCGTTGAACGTGAGACCGAACACGATGATGGTCCCGGTGACCCACAGCAGCAGCTTCCGTCGGCCGACCGCATCGGCGATGGGCCCGGAGAGCAGCGTGAAGATGCCGAAGAACACCACGCCGATGATCTGCATCAGCACGAAGTCGGTGTAGCCGAAGCCGAGACCGGGATAGAACTGGGCCGCGAACTTGATCGGGTCGAACGGGGCGCCGGTCGCCTCGGCAGCGGCCTTCGCGGCGGCGGTGGCGGTCTCGAGCGAGGCGGCCTTGGTTCCGTAGGCGAGGGTGAAGTTCGTCATCAGGTAGAACAGCACGTACGTCGCCAGCATGATGAACGTGCCGAGGATGAGCTGCTTCCAGTGGTGACGGAACACGGTCGCGAGCGGGAGCTTGCGGATCACGCCCTTCGTCTCCGCCTTCTTGAAGGTGTCGGACTCGACGAGCTTGAGCCGCACCCACAGGCCGATGATGACCATCACTGCGGAGAACAGGAACGGGATGCGCCAGCCCCAGGAGAGGAACGCCTCGGACTTCAGGACCGGGTTCTCGGCGTGCGGCAGCAGCCAGTTGATCGCGAGGAAGAGGAAGTTGGCGATGATGAAGCCCAGCGGCGCGCCCAGCTGCGGGAAGGTGCCGTACCAGGCGCGCTTGCCCTTCGGCGCATTCTCGGTGGCGACCAGCGCCGCGCCCGACCACTCGCCGCCGAGCGCGAAGCCCTGAGCGAGTCGCAGGATCAGCAGCAGCAGGGCGGCCCACCACCCGATGTCCTGGTAGGTCGGCAACAGGCCGATCACGAAGGTCGCGATGCCCATCGTCAGCAGTGATGCCACGAGCGTGGCCTTGCGGCCGAACTTGTCGCCGAAGTGGCCGAAGACCACCGCGCCGATCGGACGGGCGACCATCGCCGCACCGAACACCGCGAACGAGGAGAGGAGCGAGGTGGTGTCGTCGCCGGTGGGGAAGAACAGCACCGGGAACACGAGCACGGCCGCCGTCGCGTACGCGTAGAAGTCGTAGAACTCGATCGTGGTGCCGACCAGGCTCGCGGTGATGACGCGCGAGCGAGGATTCGCGGGCGCAGTGGCAGTACTCATGAAGCTCCTCCGATCGAGTCCCCGGTATACCGGGGGACCCGGGCGAGTTTACGCCTTCCTGAGTGTTTGCTGTGCGCGTGTTTCGCGTGTCATCTCGCAGCGAGACCCGGTGCGTAGAGTCGGAGGGGCGGAACCCGGGAGGACACGATGCCGACGAGGATGCTGCTGCTGGCCGACACGCACGTGCCGAAAAGGGCGAAGCGATTGCCGGATGCCGTGCTGCGGGCCGTCGACGACGCGGACATCGTGGTGCATGCGGGGGATTGGGTCGACACGGCCACCCTGGATCTGCTGGAGTCGCGGGCTCGCGTGCTGCACGGCGTGTTCGGAAACAACGACGGAGACGAGCTGCGGACGCGGCTGCCGGAGGTCGCCCGATTCGCGGTCGAGGGCGTCGAGGTCGCCGTCGTGCATGAGACCGGGCCATCCCGCCAACGTGAGGCCCGGATGGATGCCGCGTTCCCCGGCACCGACCTGCTGGTGTTCGGCCACTCGCACATCCCCTGGGACACGGTGTCGCCGGCGGGCATGCGGCTGCTCAACCCCGGGTCTCCCACGGATCGGCGACGGCTGCCCGTCTGCACGATGATGCGGGTCGGGATCGAGGGGACGATGGTGGACGCGACACTGGTGCCGCTGACGTGAGCGGTCCGCCCGCCTCCCGCGCGGGGACTATTCCTCCGTGTCGCCGAGCGCGGGGGCTCCGACGAAGACGGCGCGCGGCTGCAGCACGTCTTCGAGCTCCAGCACGACGAGGTGATTGGCGCCCGCTCGGGTGACGGGTGCGGGCACGGCGAGCGTGCGCTGCGGGCCGTTGCGCCAATATCGACCGAGGAAGAATCCGTTCACGAACGCGTAGCCCTTGCTCCACGATGCGGTGTCGACGAAGAGATCCGCAGGGGCATCCAGGGAGAACTCGGCCGTCCACGCGGTGGGACCGACCTCCCGGCCGCGCTTGCGGCCGCCGTCCGCATCGATCTCCGCGGCGATCTCGGCGACATCCAGGGTCGTCGCTCGCCAGCCCGTCACGGGCGCACCGTCGAGGGTGATCTCGCCGATCAGCCCCTTCTCCTCGCCCAGACGACGGTCGTAGTTCACGCGCCCCTGATCCTCGACGAGGATGCGGAGGCTGCGGCCATCCGGGATCCGGATCGCGCGGTCGTGCCGAGTGCGGGCGAGTGTGCCGACGGGGTGACCGTCGACGCTCACCCAAGCCAGGTCGCGCACGTCGTCGACGACGAGGAGCCCTCCCGCTCCCGCCGGCAGCTCGGTGTCGTAACGTACGAGGGCGCTCAGATGTCCGAGCTCGTCGAAGGTCTGCGGCAGGGCGGTGGTCGGCGCGGCCCCTGCGACATCGGTCCACGGTCCCGCCGCTCGAAGCGGAACCTCGAACGCGGGGGAGGCCTCGGCCGCCGCGGGCACCTCGTCGGGCACCGGCGCGTAGCGGGCGATCACCTCGCGGAAGGCGAAGAACTTCTCTGTCGGGTTCCCCGTCTCATCGAGCGGGGCGTCGTAGTCGTAGGAGGTCACCAGGGGCAGGTAGCGCCCCTTGTCGTTCGCGCCGTTGGTCAGCCCGAAGTTGGTGCCGCCGTGGAACATGTAGATGTTGACCGAGGCGCCGGCCGCCAGCAGCTCGTCGAGGTCGGCGGCGGCCGCGGCGACATCGGTCGTGTGATGCACGCCGCCCCACCAGTCGAACCATCCGTCCCAGAACTCCGCGCACATCAGCGGACCCGTGGGCTGGTGGCGGCGCAGGGTGGCGAGCCGTTCGGTGCTCCGGGAGCCGAAGGATCCGGTCTTGTGCAGCCCGGGGAGGCTTCCGTCGCTCAGCATCCGATCGACGGGCTGATCGACGGTCGTCAGCGGAACGGTGATCCCGGCATCGCGAGTCGTGGTCACCAGCGACTCGAGATAGGCGCGGTCGGCGCCGTAGGCGCCGTACTCGTTCTCGATCTGCACCAGGATCACCGGCCCACCGTGGTCGATCTGCCGCGGTGCGACGATGTCGTACACGCGGCGCAGGTAGGCGGTCACCTCGGCGAGGAAGGCCGGAGCGGAGGAGCGCAGTCCTTCGACGCTGCCCGTGAGCCACACCGGCAGCCCTCCGTTGTGCCACTCGGCGCAGATGTAGGGGCCGGGGCGCACGATCGCATCCATGCCCTCCGCCTGCACCAGGTCGAGGAATCGTCCGAGGTCGTTCCCTCCGCTCGCGTCCCACTCTCCCCGCCGAGGTTCGTGCGCGTTCCAGGCGACGTAGGTCTCGATCGTGTTCAGTCCCATCAGTCGGGCTTTGCGGATGCGGTCGCGCCACTGGTCGGGGTGCACGCGGAAGTAGTGGATGGCGCCGGAGATCACCTGGTGCGGCTGTCCGTCGCGGAGGAAGTCGGTGTCGCCGAGGGAGAAGGAGGTCACGTGTCGTGGTGCTTTCGATGAGGCGGGCGGAGCCGGCCCGGCGGGGACCGGGCCGGCTCAGCCGCGGGGTCACTTGTTGACGCTGAAGCCCTGGGAGTTGCCGTATTCGACCAGCGCGTCCTGCCAGGCGGTGAGGCCCTCGTTCAGGTCGGTGCCGTTCTGGTACGACTGGCCGACGGTGTCGCCGAAGATGCTGTTCCCGTACACCTGGTAGGGCAGGTAGCTCCAGCCCTCGACCACGTCATCGGCCGCGGCCGCGAGGACCTCGTTGATCTTCTGGCCGCCGAAGTACTCCGGCGCCTCGGCGAGGAACTCCGTGCTGGACAGCTCCGCGGTCGTCGACGGGAATCCGCCGGACTCGAGGGCGATCGAGATGCTCTCCTCGGAGTTGTTCAGCCACCACAGGAAGCCCGCCGCCAGCTCCGGGTTCTTGCTCTGCTTCGTGACGGCCTGCCCGCCCCCGCCGTTCTCCGCGCTCGCCGGGGAACCGTCGTACGTCGGCATCGGCGCGACGCGCCAGTCTCCGGCGCCGTCGGGGGCACCGGAGATGAGGTTCGCGGGCATCCACGCGCCGATCACGAGGCTCGCCAGGCTGCCGTCGCCGAGGGCGCGGAACCATTCGTCGCTCCAGCTGCCGTACGGGGCCAGCAGGTCCTCCTCGACGAGGCGGTTCCAGTTCTCGGTCCACTTCTTCGAGCCGGTGTCCTGCAGGTCGATCGTGACGTCGGTGCCGGAGGTCTCGAACGGCTTTCCCCCGGCCTGCCAGATCATCGAGGTCGCGAAGCCCGCATCTCCCGTGTCGTTGGTGATGTACGCGTCGGGGTTCGTCGCGTGGATCGCCTTGGCGGCCTCGTAGTACTCGTCCCAGGTGGTGGGGACGGCGACACCGGCCGCATCGAACACGGTCTTGTTGTAGAACAGGGCCATGGGGCCGGAGTCCTGCGGCAGACCGTAGATCGCGTCGCCGTCGGTGACGGAGTTCCAGGTGGAGGCGGTGTAGTCGTCCTCGAAGTCGGCGAACCCGTACTGCGACAAGTCGGTGAAGGCATCCGTCAGCGCGAACTGCGGGAACGCGTAGTACTCGATCTGCACGACGTCCGGAGCGCCGGAGCCCGCCTTGATCGCGTTCTGCAGCTTGGTGTACTCCTCGTTGTTGGTGCCGGCGTTCACCAGCTTGACCTTGACGTCCGGGTACTCCTTCTGGAAGGCCTCGACCTGGGCCTCGGCCGACGGTGTCCACGACCAGTACGTGATCTCGCCGCCCTTCTCGAGCGCCGCCTCGACGGAGTCGAACGAGCCGGAACCCGTGTTGCCGGCGCCGGCGTCGCTGCCGGTGCTGCATCCGGCCAGCGCCAGCGCTGCCACGGTTCCTGCGGCGAGCACCGCGAGGGTGCGCCGCGTCGGGGAGGGAAGGTGCTTCATTGCTGTGTCCTTTCGGGGGGTGCGGTCCAGCGTCGGATCGCAGAGGTGATGCAGGAGGTACGGGGAGCTACTGCTTGACGCTTCCCGCGGTGAGACCTGACTGCCAGAAGCGCTGCAGCAGCAGGAAGGCGATGACGATCGGGATGATCGTGAGCAGCGAGCCCATGATCACGAGGTTGTAGATCGGCTGGGACCCCGCGCCGATGGCCTGGGCGCTCCACTGGTTCAAGCCGACCGTGAGCGGATACCAGGCGGGGTCCGAGAGCATGATCAAGGGCAGGAAGTAGTTGTTCCAGGTGGCGACCACCGTGAACAGCGCGACCGTCACGATGCCGGGCGCGAGCAGCCGCATCGAGATCGTGAAGAACGTGCGGAACTCACCTGCGCCGTCGATGCGGGCCGCCTCGAGCAGCTCGGTCGGCACCGACTCCGACGCGAACACCCAGATCAGGTACAGACCGAAGGGACTGATGAGGGACGGGATGATCACCGCCCACGGCGTGTTCGTCAGTCCGAGTTCGCTGAACAGCAGGAAGGTCGGGACCGCGAGGGCGGTGCCGGGCACCGCCACGGCGCCCAGGACCACGGCGAACACCGCACGGCGTCCGGGGAAGCGGAACTTCGCGAGTCCGTAGCCGGCCATGGTGGCGAGCAGCGTCGCGCCCCCGGCGCCGACCACGACGTACAGGAGGGTGTTCCCGAGCCAGCGCAGGAAGATGCCGTCGCGATACGAGAACGTGGCGACCAGGTTGTCGAAGAATGCGAAGTCGTCGGTGAACCAGAGTCCGAACGAGCTGAAGAGTCCCGCCTGCGTCTTGGTCGAACTGAACAGCAGCCACACCAGGGGCACGAGCGTATACAGCGCGTAGAGGATCATGACGATCAGCAGGGTGTTCGACGTGCGCGGCTTCAGCGGATCGTGGCGCCGGTGCGCGGGGCGGGCGAGGGGGAGTGCCATGTCAGCGCACCTCCGACTTCGAGCCGCGCAGCTGCACGACGTAGGCGATGACCGCGGTGATGACGCCCATGATGATGGCGATCGTCGCGGCGTAGTTGAACTGCTGCCCCGCGAACGACAGGTTGTACGCGTACATGTTCGGCGTGAAGAACGTCGTGATCACGTTCGGGGCCAGGGGGCGCAGGATGTTGGGCTCGTTGAAGAGCTGGAAGCTGCCGATGATCGAGAAGATCGTCGCGATCACGAGCGCTCCGCGCACCGACGGGATCTTGATCGAGAAGATCGTGCGCCACGCCCCGGCGCCGTCGAGGGAGGCCGCCTCGTACATGTCGGTCGGGATGGTCTTGAGCGAGGAGTAGAAGATCAGCATGTTGTAGCCGACGAACTCCCAGGTGACGATGTTGCCGATCGAGAGCAGCATCCACTCCTTGGCGAACGGCGTGATCGCATCGACGCCGAGGAGGTCGTTGATGTTGCTCGTGAGGCCGAACTGGTCGCCGTAGATGTAGCCCCACATCAGCACCGCCACCACGGCCGGCACCGCGTAGGGCAGGAAGATCAGGATGCGGAAGAACGATGCTCCGCGCAGACGGGCGCTGTCGAGGGCGAGGGCGGCGCCGAGGGCCAGGATCAGCATGATCGGCACCTGCACGACGAGGAAGACCAGCACGCGGCCGAACGCCTCCCAGAATTGCGGGTCGCTCAGGGCGCGGACGTAGTTGTCGAGCCCCACGAACGCGGTGCCGCCGATGAGCTTCTCCTGGAAGAAGCTCAGATACAGCGCATAGGCGAGCGGCGTAAGGAACACCAGGGCGAACACGACCATGAACGGGCCGACGAAGGCCCATCCCCTCCAGTCGCGCTTGTCGCGGCGCCGGATGCCGGGGGCACCCAGGGCTGCGGGGATTTCAGTCGTCATCGACGAGTCCTTCTTACGTTTCGGGCGCACCATGCGCCGTGTGTCAACGTCAACATATTGGATCGACTGGTAGTGTGTCAACGTCAACATATGAGGGGATGGGTGATCGTGACCCCGGAGCATCCGACAGAGACGTCGACGCGTCGACGTGAGCCCTCGATGGAAGACGTGGCCCGCGAGGCCGGCGTCTCCGGCCAGACCGTGTCGCGTGTCGTCAATGCCAGGGGCTACGTCGGCGCCGCCACGCGCGAGCGCGTCGAGGCTGCCATGCACAGTCTGGGGTACCGGCCGAACAGCGCCGCCCGCGCACTCCGGTCAGGGCGATTCCGCACGATCGGCGTCGTGATGTTCTCGTTCAGCTCTTACGGGAACCAGCGCACGCTCGATGCGATCGCCGTGCGCGCCGCCCAGCTCGGCTACGCGCTCACCCTCATCCCCGTCGAGTCGAGCGCGGGCGAGACCGTGGCCGGTGCGTTCCGTCGGCTGGAGGAGCATGCGGTCGACGGCATCATCATCGTGATCGAGGCGCATCAGCTCGACGAGGCCGACATCGAGATCCCCGAGGCGCTTCCCGTCGTGTTCGTCGACTCGAACCGCACGGCGACGCATCCGTTCGTCGACACCGATCAGGCGCAGGGCGCTCGGCTCGCGACCGAGCACCTGCTCGAACTCGGTCACGACACCGTGTGGCACGTCACCGGTCCCGCGCGCTCCTACTCCGCCGAGCGCCGCCGTGAAGCGTGGCGGGAGACGCTCGAGACGCACGGGCGCACGGTCCCGGAGCCGCTGGCGGGGGACTGGACCGCGTCGTCCGGCTACGCAGCCGGTCTCGAACTGCGTGCGATCGGCGGTGTCACCGCGGTGTTCGTGGCGAACGACCAGATGGCGATCGGCGTGCTGCGTGCGTTCCGAGAGATCGGGCTCGACGTGCCGCGAGACGTGAGCATCGTCGGGTTCGACGGACTGCCCGATGCGGCACAGCTCTGGCCGCCGCTGACGACCGTGCAGCAGCACCCGGAGCGCGTGGGCGCGCTCGCGGTGGACGCGCTGCTCGCCGAGCTCGACGGTGTCGAGCGTCAGCAGACCCCGCTCGTCGGTACCGAACTCATCGTGCGGGCGAGCACGGCGTCGCCGCGGACGCGCTGACGGCTCAGCGCCAGATCGCGGCGATCGCGGCGTTGACGGCGGTGAGGATGCCGACCAGCCAGAACACCGCCGGCGGGATGGCCGCACCGCGGCGCTGACGACCCAGGCCGATTCCGAGCAGGGCGCCGATGATGAGCAGGATCACGAGCTTGACGCCGATCTTGACGTAGTTGAGCTCGTAGGAGATGCCCCACGGCGCTGCGAGCGCGAGGCCCGCGACCGCGGCGATCGCCATGCCGATGTTCATCAGGCGCGTGAACTCACGCTTTCCGCCGAACGCCTGCGCGGCCCAGGAGCCGAAGAGCACGGCGAATCCGATGAGGTGGACGAACAGCACGATATGACGGAGAGTCTCCATGCCCTCACCGTACGAGTGCAGAGCCCTTCCACGCTAGCAAGGGCAGGCTGACCTCAGCCGCGCAGCTCCCGTGTCACGAGCGCCGTGCGCAGGGCAGCATCCGCTGCTTCGGCGCCCTTGTCCTCCTTGGAGCCCTCCAGGCCCGCACGGTCGAGACCCTGCTGCTCGTCGTCGAGGGTGAGCACGCCGAAGCCGACGGGCTTGCCGGCGTCGAGGGCGACGCGGGTGAGGCCATCGGTGGTCGCCGCCGACACGTACTCGAAGTGCGGTGTGCCCCCGCGGATGATCACGCCGAGTGCGACGACGGCATCCGCCCCGCCGGCGAAGGCCGCCTGGGCGGCGATCGCGAGTTCGAACGAGCCGGGCACGCGCACCAGTCGGTGCGTGGCCCGGGCCGCGTCCAGCACGCGCTCCGCACCGGCGATCAAGCCGTTCGAGATCGTCTCGTGCCAGGTTCCGGCCACGATGACGACGTTCAGACCGCGTCCGTCGATGGTGCCGATCTCGGGTGCTCCTGCGCCGCTCATTTGTCGTCCTCTCCGTGGGCGAGCGCCTCTGCGAGTTCCGCTTCGCCGATGATGTGACCCATCCGGTCACGCTTGGTCTCCAGGTACTGATGGTTGTTGGGTCCCACACCGACGATCAGCGGCACCTGCTCGACGACGTCGAGGCCGAGCTCGCGCAGCTGCGCGACCTTGTCGGTGTTGTTCGTCAGCAGGCGCACCTTCGACACGCCCAGGTCGGAGAGGATGCCGGCCGCCGCTGCGTAGTCGCGGGCATCGGCCGGCAGCCCCAGCGCGAGGTTGGCGTCGACCGTGTCGAGCCCCTCCTCCTGCAGGCTGTAGGCGCGCAGCTTGTTGATGAGGCCGATCCCTCGACCCTCGTGACCGCGCATGTAGATGACGATCCCGCCCTCCTTCTCGATCGCGTCGAGGGCGGAGTCGAGCTGCGGGCCGCACTCGCATTTGAGCGAGCCGAACGCCTCGCCGGTCAGGCACTCCGAGTGCACCCGCACGAGCGCGGTCTCGCCGAGTTCGCCCGAGACGACCGCGATGTGGTCGGTGCCGGTGATGCGGTCCTTGTAGGCGAGGAAGCGGAAGGTGCCGTGCGTGGTGGGCACGGTGGCGTCGGCGCGCAGGCTCACGCGACGGCCGCGATGCGCACTCGGGGTGGCGCCCTCGGGATCGATCTCGTTGAGGTGGGCGATCAGCTGCTCGATCGTGATGACCGGTACGCCGTCGCGCGCACCGAGCTCGATCAGGCCGGGAAGGCGCATCATGCTGCCGTCCTCCGCCACGACCTCCGCGATCGCGCCGACGGGGCGGAGACCGGCGAGCTTCATGAGTTCGACCGCGGCCTCGGTGTGGCCACTGCGCTCGCGCACTCCGCCGTCGACCGCCCGCAGCGGCAACACATGGCCGGGCCGGATGATGCTGGTCGACGTGGACTCCGGGTTCGACAGCACGTTCAGCGTGTGGGCGCGATCGTGGGCGCTGATGCCGGTCGTGACCCCCTGCGCGGCGTCGACACTCACCGTGTATGCGGTCGAGCGGGCGTCTTCGCTGGCGGCGACCATCGGCGGCAGGTTCAGGTGATCGGCGAGATCGGCGGGCATCGGGGCGCAGATGAAGCCCGACGACCAGCGCACGGTCCATGCCACCCACTCGGGCGTCGCGAGCTCTGCCGACAGGATGACGTCGCCCTCGTTCTCGCGGTTCTCGTCGTCGGCGACGAGGACGGGACGCCCGGCGCGCAGCGCCTCCAGGGCCTCGGCGATGGTGGAAAGGCTCATCGCGAGCCTCCTTCCGGTGCGGCGCGGAACGCGAGCAGGCGCTCGACGTGCCGGGCGAGGATGTCGGTCTCCAGATTCACGCGATCTCCGACGACGCGGATTCCGAGAGTCGTTGCGGCGAGCGTCTCCGGAATCAGAGAGATCTCGAACCACGGGGAGGGGTCCGCAGGGGCGCTGACGGCGCTCACGGTCAGCGAGGTGCCGTCGACCGAGATCGAGCCCTTGTCGACGACGAGCGGGGCGAGGTCGGCGGGCAGGCTGATGCGCAGCACGCTCCACTGGGCGCCGGGCCGCACCTCGAGCACATCGCCGACTCCGTCGACGTGGCCCTGCACGATGTGCCCGCCGAGTCGCGCGCCGACCGGCATGGCCTTCTCGATGTTCACGCGGGTGCCGACCGTCGCCGATCCGATCGCGGCGACGTCGAGCGTCTGCTTCATCACGTCGGTGTCGAAGGTGTCGGCGGTCGAGCCGACCACGGTCAGACACACACCCGACACGGCGATCGACTCGCCGTGCACGGCATCCGCTGCGGCCCGGGGCGCGCGGACGGTCAGGCGCCAGCCGTCACCCGCGGGGGCGATCGCGGTGATCTCGCCCATCTCCTCGATGATTCCGGTGAACATCAGGCGGCTCCTTCGTTCTGCGGGTCTTCCGCGGGATCGGTGGCGTGCGCGGGGTGCGCGATCGCGAGCAGGTCGTCTCCGAGGGGAAGCCACGCGTCGACGGTCAGGCGTCGGGCCTCGTCGATGGAGCCGACACCGATGTCGGTCAGGGCGAGTCGGCTGCCGCCGAGCAGCACCGGGGCGATGTAGGCGAGCACGCGATCGGCGAGCCCCGCCTCGATGAAGGCGCTGGCGAGCGTCGGGCCGCCCTCCACGAACAGGCTCTGCACGCCGCGGGTGTGCAGGTCGGCCACCACCGCACGCAGATCGCGGGTGTCGAAGAACAGCGGGGTGTGGGGATGCCGGTGCACAGCGGCGTCGGACGGGGGGGGCCGGGAGCCGATGACGACCGGGATCGGCTGGTGCGGCAGCAGGGCGTCGCCGTCGCGAGCCGTCAGAGCGGGGTCGTCGGCCAGCACCGTTCCGGTACCGACCGCGATCGCGTCGGCCTCCGCACGTCGGCGGTGCACGTCGGCGCGTGCGGCGGGCCCCGTGATCCACTGGCTCGATCCGTCGGCGGCGGCCGCGCGGCCGTCCAGGC
>NZ_DFQP01000016.1:0-2582 GCF_002377845.1 Microbacterium sp. UBA3486 | reverse complement strand
AGTGACATGGGGGCGTCCGAGTCGCTGGGCGGTCAGCCATCCGGCGATGAGCGCGTGTGCAGCGTCCGCCTGCTCACCCGACTCGACGTCGACGCCTGCGGACCGCAGGCGTTCCGCCCCGCCGCCTGAGGCGACGCCGGGATCGTCGAGCGCGTACACCACGCGTGCGACGCCCGCGTCGATGAGAGCGACGGTGCAGGGGCCCGTGCGGCCGGTGTGGTTGCAGGGTTCGAGGGTCACGACGGCCGTCGCTCCTCGCGCCTCGCCGGGTGCGAGCTTCGAGAGCGCGTCGACCTCTGCGTGGGGGGTGCCGGCGCCGTGGTGCCAGCCCTCGGCGATGACCCTGCCGTCGGGGGAGAGGAGGACCGCACCGACCTGCGGGTTCGCCCCGCGCGGTCCACGGGCGGCGAGGTGGAGCGCGCGATCCATCGCGTGGCGCTCTGCCGCGTTCACTGCCATCCGTCGTCCTCCTCTGAGGCTCCGGGTTCAGACAGGGGTGGCGGAACGGACGCACGGATGCGTCTCGTGCTGCCTCCCTTCCGGACTAGCGAGGTCGCCCTCGCATCACCGTCGGTCCCGGAATTCCACCGGATCGGCATCCCGATCTCTCGAGACGCTCGCGGACTGTCACCGCCGGTTCGGATTCCCACCGACCCCGGAGCACGTTGTTGTTCTGAGTGTACTCAACGCGTTCGGGCGCATTTCATTCCGCGACAGAGGACTTCGTCGTGCTGCGCGTCCGCCGTCACTTCAGCAGTCGGGAGAGGCGGCGGTCGGCCAGTACCTTGCCACCGGTCTGGCAGGTGGGGCAGTACTCGAGCGAGCGGTCGGCGAAGAACACGCTGCGGACCGTGTCTCCGCACACCGGGCAGGCTTCTCCTCGGCGCGCGTGCACCTGCATGCCGCGGCGCTTGGCATCCTTCAGGTCCGCCGGCGGTTTGCCGGAGGCTTGGGCGACCGCCTCTGTCAGCGTCTCGCGCATGGCTCCGAACAGGCGGTCGATCTCGGCGTCGTCGAGCTTTCCGGCGATCGCATACGGTGACATGCGCGCGGCATGCAGGATCTCGTCCGAGTACGCGTTGCCGATGCCCGCGATCACCGCCTGATCACGCAGCAGCCCCTTGATCTGCATGCGCCGATCCTCGAGCAGGGCGGCGAACGCCTCGCGCGTGAACGCGGGGTCGAGGGGGTCGGGGCCGAGCCGGGCGATGCCGGGCACCTCCTGCGGATCGCGCACCACGTACACGGCGAGCGACTTCTTCGTCCCCGCTTCCGTGAGGTCGAAACCGCTGCCGTCGTCGAGGGCGATGCGCAGGGCGATGGGGGACTTGCCCGGTTTGATGAGCGTGGTCGGGAGCGTCTCGTACCAGCGCAGCCACCCGGCCTTCGCGAGGTGGAACACCAGGTGCAGCTCGTCGCCGCAGGAGAGCACGACGAACTTGCCCAGACGCGCGGATGCGGTGATCGTGGCTCCCTGGAGGGCGTTGATCGGAGGATCGTAGGTCTTCAACGCGGCGATCGCCGAGACGGTCGCGCGCGTGATGGTGTGCCCGACGGCGCGTTCGGCGAGAAAGGTGGTCAGGCCCTGGACTTCCGGCATCTCCGGCATGGGTTCATCCTGTCATCGGGCGCCGACGCTGTCACCCGGTGGGCGCACCCCTCAGAGGATCGGCCAGTCGACCGGCGTGCGGTCGTCCCCGGGGAGGAGGCCGGCCGTCCAGCCGTCGTCGCGCCCGCGCGGGCTCGTCAGCGCCTGCCGCTGCAGGCCCTCGTAGCGGAAGCCGAGGGCCCGGGCGGCGCGGGCCGAGGGGATGTTCCCCGCGACGGCCTGCCAGCGGATGCGGACGAGCCGGAGTCCGACGAAACCCCAATCGATCACGGCCGCTGCTGCTTCGGTGAGATATCCGCGGCCCCGTGCGCCGGCCGTCACCCAGTAGCCCAGCTCGGCGGTCGCGCCCGTGAAGTGATCGGTCATGTTGTGAAGACCGATCATGCCCACGAGCTCGCCATCCGCATACATGCCCCAGACGACCTCGGAACCGGCGTCCCACTGCGCGGCTGACAGACGCACGAACTGCGCGGCGTCCTCGCGGGTGTACGGACTCGGCACGGTGGTCCAGCGCGGGATCTCCGGATCCTGGCACGCTTCGGTGATCGCGTCGATGTCCGCCTCCGTCGGGGCGTGCAGGACGAGTCGGGGCGTGGTGAGGGCGACGGATTCCATCCCGACAGCCTAGGCAGGCTGGCGTTCCTCGACGGGCGTGGCGGCCGGAGTGTCCGTGGGCGCGACTAGTCTTGTCCGGTGACTGTTCCGGGGATTCTGCGCGCCTTGGAAGAGGCGTCTCTGTACCGTGACGCCCTCAGCTGGGCGCGCACCGACGCCGACCTCGGCCTGGTCGACGGGCTCGACGCCCCGGCGCTCGCCGGCCTGCTCGAGAAGAGGGCGGCGGCGGGACACCCGGCCGCCCTCCTCGCCGTCGTCCCCACCGGGAGGCGGGCGGAGAGCCTCGCGCTGGCGATGCACGCCTACCTGCCCGACGCCGACATCCTCACGTTCCCCGCCTGGGAGACGCTGCCGCACG
>NZ_DFQP01000098.1:0-54676 GCF_002377845.1 Microbacterium sp. UBA3486 | reverse complement strand
GGGGCGGGCCGGCGGGGGCGGGGCTCGGGGCGCGAGGGCGTGGGGGCGTGGGCGAAAACCCAGACGAACTGCTCCGGCTCGGGCGCGCCTCGCCACAACACGCCGCAGGCGACGCTAGTGGTCTCCGTTTTCGCCTCGGCGCTCTGGGCACGCCTGCTCGACAGGCGCAAGATGTGCTATAGCATCGACCCCATGACTCGTCGCGCACTGATCACGGGGGCCAGTTCCGGTATCGGGACGGCCGCCGCCCTCGAACTCGCCCGCGAGGGTGCCGCCCTCTGGATCACGTATGCCGGACGCGAGGCGGAGGCCCTCCGCGTCGCCGACGAATGCCGTGCGGCTGGGGCGCCCGAGGTGCACGTGTCGCGCCTCGACCTGCGCGAGCGCGAGTCGATCGACGCGCTGGTCGGTGAGATCACGGACGCGTGGGGATCGCTCCATGTGCTCGTCAACAATGGCGGCGTCTGCCCGTACACCCCGTACGACGACATCGATTTCGATGAGTGGGACATGGTCCTCGAGACCAACGCTCGCGGTACCTTCTTCCTGACTCGCGGCGCTCTCCCGCTGCTCCGGGCCGCCGAGGGCGACCGCTCGGTGATCAACATCGCCTCGATCGCCGGCCAGGTCGGCGCGCTGCAGACCGGCATCCACTACGCCGCGAGCAAGGGCGCGATCCTCGCGATCACCCGCAGCTTCGCGCGGCACCTCGCGTCCGAGGGCATCCGCGTCAACGCCGTCACCCCCGGACCGGTCGCGAGCGCGATCACCGACCAGCTGCAGGGCGCGGGGCGCGAGAAGCTCGAAGCCGGCATCCCGCTCGGCGCGTTCGGACAGCCGGAAGACGTCGCCTGGATCATCGCATCACTCGCGTCGGAGCGCGCCCGGTTCATCACCGGCGCCACCTACGACGTCAACGGAGGAGTTCGCATTGACTGACCGCACCGCACTCGACCGCACCGCACTCGACACCGTCCAGGCACAGCTCGACGCGTTCAACGCACACGACCTCGACGCGTTCGTCGCGACCTATGCCGAGGATGCCGTGATCACCGGCATCGCGCCCGAGCCCGTGGCAGGATCGGCCGCGATCCGCGCGTTCTACGAGCCTCGGCTGCAGAACCCCGAGCTGTCGTGCGTCATCGAGACCAGCGTGCTGTTCGGCACCCGGTGGGTCGTCGCGCAGGAGCAGGTCATCAACGCGGGCGTCGCGACCGAGACCATCGCGACGTTCGACATCGTCGACGGGCTGATCGCTCGCGCGTCGATGCTCAAGGCCTGAGGCGCGGCAGCCTCCCGGGAGGAGAACTCCCTGTGGGGAGGAGCTTTCCTGCTCAGGAGTCCTCCCGACAGGGAGTTCTCCTCCCCACGCGGTGCGGCTCACTCGTGCTCGGGCAGGATCGGGGACGACCAGCCCGGATCACGACCCAGCTGAGCCGCCCGCGACACCGAAGTCGAACCGTAGCGGTCGCGCAGGGTGTCGAGCACGGTGTCGAGGCGGGCTTCATCGCCCCAGTCGATCGGCAGTTCGGGCTGCACGCGATCGGCGCGGTCGAGCTGCGACAGCGAGATGCCGATCAAGGTGATGCCGCGGTCGGTGATCTCGCTCTGCGCCGCGGCGAGCAGCGTGCGTGCGAGGGTGAGCAGGACGGCGGTGCGGTCGGTCGGCGCGCGGAGTGAGCGGGAGCGGGTGGCCTTCGAGAAGTCGCCGAAGCGCAGACGCAGCACGACGGTGCGACACACACGATCGCCGTCGCGGAGGCGGCGACCGAGCCGGTCGACGATCTGGGTGAGGATGAGGTCGAGTTCCTCGGGCGAGCGGGGGCGGTTGCCGAGAGCGCGCTGCGAGCCGATGGATCCGCGGCGCCGGGCGGTGTCGACCGGCCGCGGATCCCGCAGACGAGCGAGCGCATGCACGTGCGCCCCCGCGGCCTTGCCCAGCATCCGCTCGGCGGTGGCGGCCTCCAGCTCGGCCAGCTCTCCGACCGTACGGATGCCGTAGCGGTGCAGCTTCTCGGCGGTCACCGCCCCCACACCCCACAGGCGCTCCACCGGGAGGGGAAGCAGGAACTCCTCCTCGCGTTCGGGCTCGACGACCAGCAGACCGTCGGGCTTGCTCACGGCGCTGGCGACCTTGGCGAGGAACTTCGTGCGTGCGACCCCGACCGAGATGGCGAGCCCCGCTTCCGCCCGCACGCGTTCACGCAGCCGTGCCGCGATCTGCTCGGGGCTGCCGGCGATCCGCCTCAGACCCCCGACCTCGAGGAACGCCTCGTCGATCGACAGCCCCTCCACGAGCGGGGTGGTATCGCGGAAGATCGCGAACACGTCCTTGCTGGCGGCGGAGTACGCCTCCATGCGCGGCGGAACGACCACGGCATCGGGGCAGAGCTCCCGCGCCTGTCGGCCGCCCATCGCGGTGCGGACGCCGCGCGCCTTCGCTTCGTAGCTCGCGGCCAGTACGACTCCGCCGCCCACGATGACGGGTCGGCCGCGCAGTTCGGGCGCATCACGCTGCTCGACAGAGGCGTAGAACGCATCGAGGTCGGCGTGCAGCACCGTCGCTTCCCCACGCATCCCGTTCTCCTGTCGACGTGCGGATCGTCGCACGGACCGGCGACATCGGGATGGGTGGCGACTTCGCCCTCTCGCCCGGGATGTTGCGGTGTCGGTGCTCACGGATATCGTCGGCGCGTGCCGGAACCGGTGATGCAGTGGTGGGCGCGACGGCAGTTCTCCCGCGGTCGCGCTGTCCCGTATGAGGTGGGCACCTATCGCGCCGGGTGGGCGGCGTATCCCGAACTGATCCGGCAGTACCACCCGGAGCTCAACCACGGCATCGTGCTGTCGCAGATCCCGCTCGCGGCCGACGTGCTCCTGTGCTGGGAGTGCGCGGTCGGGCACCGGTTCGCCGCCACCCCGACCGAGCAGCGCGAGCGTCCTGGACAGGTGCGGCGCCGCTCCGCATGGTGCCCCGAGTGCTCTGCGCTCGCCCGCCCACGGCCGGTCGTGCTCGGCGAGGCTCGCGCGCTTCCACGTAGAGCCCCTCGCCCGGCGCCCGTACTCTGCACGAAGACGCCCGACCTGCCTGCGGGAACCGCGTTCGTCAGCGAGTGCGCCCCGAAGCCCGCGTCGGCCGTGGAGGGCCGCCTGCGAACGGAGCTCGGGGCGGTAATCGCCTTCGACCCGTCCGTGAACGCCGTGAAGGTGTCGCGCCCGTTCTTCCGCCACACCGAGGTCTGGCCCGACATCGTGTTTCCGGAGCTGCGGGTCGCGCTCGAATACGACACCGTCGGCCGTCACGGACTCGAGCACGTCGGCAAGCGGCAAGATGCCGATCTGCGCAAAGACCGCGCCCTCCGTGCCGCGGGCTGGGAGGTCATCCGCATCCGCACCGGGAAGCTCGAACCCCTCGGTCCGCACGACCTGGCGCTGTCGTCGGTGAGCGCGAAGAGCATCGCCCGGATCATCGACGAGCTGCGGGCCATCCGCGGGGCGCTGTTCGTGGACGCGTACCTGCGGTGACGCATCCCGCTCAGGCGTCGAAGCGCTCCCGCAACCCCGGATCGAGCGCGATATCCCCGAAGGATGCCGTCCACGCCCCGTCGACCGCGATCGACTGCCCCGACAGGTACGGAGCCTCGTCCGACAGCAGGAACGCCGTGAGCGCTGCCACCTCTTCGGCGCGGGCGATGCGGCCCATGGGCGGCCCCTCCGCGAGCGCTCGCTCTTCAGCCTCGGGGTCGGCCGCGCGCGCGATCTGCGCCTCCAGATGCGGGGTGCGCACGCCGCCAGGAGCGACGGTGTTGGCGCGGATGCCGAGACCGCCATACGACACGGCCACGCTGCGGGTCAGGGCGTCGATGCCGCCCTTGGTGAACTCGTAGGCGGCGTGGTCTGTGAAGGACGCGCGGCCGTGGATCGAGCCGATGTTCACGATCGCGCCCGGCACGCCCTGGTCGACGAAGGCCGAGACGGCGGTCGAGCAGCCCCAGATGTAGCCGAAGCCGTTGATGTCGAGCACCTCGCGCACGGTGTCTTCATCGAGCTCGTGCAGCGGTGTGCGCTTGGTGATGCCGGCGTTGTTCACCCAGCCGGCGAGGGGCGCTCGGGCGCGGGCGGCAGCGGCGGCACGCTCGTGCGCCGTGCGATCGGCGGCGTCGCCGAACACGACCTCGGCCACGATGCCGTCTTCGACCGAGCCGGATCCCGAAGAGCGCTCGAGCCCGACCACGATCCACCCATCGGCGGTGAGGCGTTCGGCGATGGCGCGGCCGATGCCCTTTCCGCTGCCGGTCACCACGACGCTTCGAGCAACGGAGCTGCGGGGGGCGTCTGTCATCTCAGTCCCTCTCGAATCGGAAGACGGTGGGGTCGAGCGCGAAGCCGAGGCCCGCCGCGTCCGTCGGCCGCACCCTGCCGTCGAACGACGGACCGCCGAGGATGAACGATGGCGCGGGATCGTACGGGTTGACTCCCCGGGCGAACGTCTCCACACCGATGCCCAGGTGCGCGGTGACCTCAGGATAGACATGCCCCGACACGGGCACACCGCGCGAGGCTGCCCAATCGATCATCTCGCGGGCAGGGGTCACGCCGCCGATCGCGACGACGTCGAGTCGCAGTACGTCGACACCGCCGACCTCGACCAGCGCCTTCAAAACGGCGGGGTCGGTGACCTCATCGCCCACGGACACGGGGAGTCCCGACTCCCGGCGGATGCGCGCGACCCCCTCGGCGTCTTCGGGGAGCAGGGGGTCTTCCACCCACGCGAGGCGCGGGTCACCCCACTGCGCGATCTCGACCAGAGCGGTGTCGGCGTCCGGCCAGCCGAAGCCCACGTCCACGACCAGACCGGTCGCATCGGGAAGCTCGGCGTTCAGCAGGGCGAGCAGTTCACGCATATATGCCGGATCCGGAATGCGGGAGATCTTCACATTCGTCCAGCCCTCCGCCTGTGCGAGAACCTCATCGGCCACCTCGCGGGGAGTCCGCTCGGCAGACGGGTACGCGGCGACGAGCATCGACTCCCGCGGAGCGTCACCCGTGCCGAGCAGCGTCCACAGCGGCACGCCCGCACGACGCGCGGCGATGTCCCACAGCGCGACGTCGACGAGCCCGATCGCGCGCCGCACCAGACCCACCCTTCCGACGATGGCACTGCCACGCAGCATCCGCTCCCACGTCGCCGCGGGGTCGTCGGCATCGGCACCCACCGCGTGCACGGCGACGAGGCGGTCGACGATCTCGGCCATCGGCGCCTCCCGCGAGAGGCAATAGGCCACCCCGGTCGTGCCGTCGTCAGCCGTCGCCTGCACGGCGCTGTACTCGCGGCGGGTCACCGTCATCGCCCCCAGGTGCAACGGTGCCGGGAGCGGCAGCACGGCCGTGGCCGTGTCGATGCGGGCGATCGCGCTCATTCGGGCTTCTTCGCCAGCGGCACGCCGTAGTCGACCATGAAGCCGCCGTCCACGTAGAGGGTCTGTCCGTTCATGTAGCGCGACTCGTCGGAGACGAGGAAGCTGACCGCGGCGGCGATCTCGCTCGCCTCGGCCAGGCGCTTCGCGGGGATGCGCGACAGGATCGTGTCGAGGCTGAGGGTGCCCGCCTCGACGCCTTGGCGGAAGACGCCGGTGTCGACGTAGCCGGGCGCGACCGCGTTGACCCGCACGCCGCGCGACGCCCACTCGGCACCCGCGGTCGAGGTCAGTCCGATCACCGCGGCCTTGGTCGTGGCATAGGGCGCACGACCGGCCGAGCCGCGCGACGAGATGGAGGAGATGTTGACGATGCGCCCATCGCCGCGCTCCAGCATCCGCTTCCCTGCCGCCTGCAGCGCCGAGAACACCCCGTGCAGGTTGACGTCGACCACGGCCGACCATTCGTCCCAACTGAGGTCTTCGATGCCGCGATGGCGCTGGATGCCGGCGTTGTTGACGAGCACCTCGATCGGCCCGAGCTCGACTTCGATCTCTCCGAACACACGGTCGACGCCGGCATGATCGGTGACATCGAGCTCGCGCCACAGGATGCCGGCGGGGTTGTCGTCGGCGGTGAGGCCCGGCACCCGGTCGGCGGCGACGACGAGGTAGCCGTCTGCGGCGAGGCGCTGGCCGATCTCCCATCCGATCCCGGCGGATCCTCCGGTGACGACGGCGACGGAGCCGGCAGGGGTGGGGGCGGTCATTGCTCTCCTCAGGTTCGAGTTTTGCTATAGCAAGTGTATCGGGGGCGCCGTCAGTGGTCGAGCAGCTCCGCCACGACCGCCACCGCATGCGTCTCGAGCAGGTCGAGCGCGCCCGGCGCTAGGGGCGTCTGCCACGCCTGATACGCCCCGCGGTCGTAGGCATCGCGCGTCGGCAGGTACACGAACCCCGGGCCGTTCGTGAGGTTCATCACCACGATCGGCGTCGCGGGGAACCGCGCGCGCAGCGTGGTCTGCAGCCGCGAGTACGCCTCACCCGGATGCCCCACGATCACGGCATCGCCGAGCCTCCAGGCCCAGACAGGGTGCCGCACGGTCGGACCGTCGATGTATCCGTCACGCAGATTGCGCGCGCGACCGAGACGCTCCTCCCGCGAGCGCGGGTCGATGTCCTTCCACTCCTCGGCGAGCGCGTCGAGCGTCGGCAGGTCGCGCAGCGGAAGCTCGACGCTCGTGACCGAACCCGCCGCATCCTCCCCGCCGTCCGCCGTCCGGCCCGTCCAGATCGCGAGCGGTGCACCGGACTCGACGATGCCGTCGAGCGTCAGCTCTTCTCCGGGAACGGGAAGCGCGTCCAACGCCGCGAGCACCGCGTGCCCGAGCGAGCGTCCGTGTCGATCGGCGACCGCGACGTCGCCGGTGTACTGCTCGCGCGGAGCCAACTCTCCCGATGCCCCCTGCACGAACAGGCAGGGCGCCCCCGTGGCCGACTCGATGACCTCGCGCATCGCCCCGACGTAGTCCGGCGACACCTCACGGCTCTGCCAGGCGAGCGTGGTCGGGTGGCACGCGTAGTTCACGAGCGTGCCTCGCACCGCACCGTCGACGCTGAGGCGTCCGATCGTGACGGTGTCGTCGGCCGTGCCCTGCGGGTTGTACCCCACGAGAGGGCGGCCGTCGACGTCGAGCTCACGGTCGGCGGCCAGGGTGCAGGTGCCGGTCGTCCACTCGATCAGGCCGGGGACCGCACCGTCGAGCGCCTCGCGCCCGGCGGCGACCCCTGCAGCGGCGAGCGCTTCGAGATATCCGGGGATCAGCTCGCCGCCCGGAAGATGCGCATCGGCGGCGCACAGCACCGCACCGGCATGGGTGTGCGAGAGCGAGAGCATCAGCTGGTCGGGGTCGAGCCCCAGCCCGTCGAGGATCGCCCCGCGCACGCCCTGCTCATCGGCGACGCGACGCCACCAGGTGCCGTCCACCGCGAGCAGCACGCGCGGGAGGTCGTCGGCGGCGATCACGGCGAGCGCGGTCAGCTCGAACGGACGATGCGCCCCCTCGGACCGCTCCCAGTCGGCGGGCCCCCAGTTCTTGGCGCGGATGCCGACCGGCGGTGTGATGTCGCGTCGGGCGACGCCGATGCGCGCCCGCGTGCGGGGGATGCGGATGCGGGCGCCGAGATGAATCGCCGCCACCATCGCATCATCCATCGAACACCCCGCCTCACAAGCAACCTTTGCTATAGCAGAGCCTACCGGCCGACGCGGTCCGATGATGCCCGTTGGCAGTTGCGCCGTGACGCATCTCACCAGAGCAGAGAGAGAGAGAGAGAGAAGAAGGTGGTCACCGAGGCTGGGGACCTCGGTGACCTTCGGAAGAGGACGAAGACCGACGCCGGCGCCCGCGTGGGGTTCAGGTGAGCCGCGTTATAGATGTCGATCAATGTCCTGATCCGCTACTCGCGTCCCCCCAGCGCGAGAGTCTGATCACGTCGCACGTCGTTGTCGACGCGCGACGGCGATTGCGTCCTGGATGCCATGTCTCAGGTTCGTTCCCGATCGCGCCCAGTCCGTACCTGGCTCGTACTCGCTGACGCGCGTCCATTACACGCGATCGGCGCGATCGGCACGTGAAACTTCACCCGTATGGGGTGAAGAACCCCGACGGCGGTGCTACGTTGACCGTGTGTCGTCCTCCCGCGCGGCTCCGCAAGCCGCAGTACACGCGCGCTTCACTCCGCCCGCTCGGCAAGGTGACTCGGTCGAAAGGCCACGGCTGAGAGCTATCCTCACGTCGGCCGTCGCCCGTCGGAAGTTGACGGTCGTGAGCGCGCCCGGCGGGTACGGCAAGACATCAGCGGTGGCCGACTGGGCCGCGAACACCGACACAACCGTCGCATGGATCACGCTCACCCGCTTCGACAACGAGCCATTGCGGCTGGCCTCCGGAATCTTGTCCGCGTTGCAGGCTGCTGCACGAAGATCCACCGACACGCAGTATGCCGCGCTCCTCGCACTCGATCCCCACCCCACCGACCTCGGCGAGACCTACCACGCCCTCTGCGAGACGATGGACGAGTTGGAAGGGCCTGTCGTGCTCGTCGTCGACGACGCGCAGCGCGCAGGGGCGCCGCAGCAGTGGGGATTGCTCGACGCGCTCATCGATACCGCGCCGTCCTCATTGCGACTCGTGCTCATCGGCACGACGCTGCTCCAGATGATGCTCTCGCGCCAGTTGCTCGCCGAGCCGGACTCCCTCATCGGGACGAGCGACCTGGCCTTCGACGAGAAAGAGATCGAGTCGCTGATGCCTGAGGGGCCGGGCGGCATGGCGCCGGGCTCGATGCTCGATCTGACCGGAGGCTGGCCGATGGCGGTGCGCGTCGTGCTGCTCGGCGGGGCCCGACCGGCTCGGACGAGAGCTTTCGCGGAGAATCCTTTGATCCGCGAGTACCTGAATGACCACGTCTTCTCGCAGCTTCCCTCCGATCTGACGCAGTTCATCCTGGACACCACCCTCGGCGTCGAACTGACGCCTCCTTTGGCAGCAGCGCTCTCCGGTCGAGCAGACGCCGCAACCGTTCTGGAGGAATGCGCACGACGGGGGATGTTCCTTGATCGCTTCAGTGACGAGCGTGGACCGGTCTACCGTTGGAACTCCATGTTCGCCCGTCAATGTCGCGCGATCAACGAGTCCGTCTCCCCGGGCCGCACCAAGGTGTTGCACGGCATCGTCGGTGCGCACCTCGTCGATACGGATCCATTGGCTGCCGCACACCACTTCCTGCGCGCCGAAGATCCTGCTGCCGCATATGAGACGATCCTCAACCGCTGGGTAGGACTTCTCGTCAATTCCGAAGCGACCGCACTCGATCAGCTCTGCGCGCTGTTCCCTGCGGGCTACGCCGCAGACCCCTGTCTCACCCTGATCCGTGCGTGCGCTCAAGACGTCCTCGGGCAACACGAGTCCGCGCGCATGCTCTTGGGCGAGGTTGCGGCGTCCGACCAGTCAACGAGTACCCCCGACTATCGGACAGTGCTCGCTGTCGCGCGTCTTTTCCTCCTGCAGGAACGACGAGAGGTGGGCGCAGCACTGGACGAGATGTCCGCCCTCCTCGTCGAGAACACGGGGCGATTCCACCGTGATCGGGCCGCCCTGCTCTACGTTCTCGGCTGGGCCCACATGCGGCAACGCAGCCGCCCGCAGCGGATCATCGAACTCTTCACCGCCGCCATCCGCGAAGCCCAGATCAGAGGAGAGGAAGAGCTCGTGCTGCGGGAGAGGGCTCATCTGGCGCTGACGCTGGGGTGGGCAGGGCGGATGACTGAGGCGCGCGCCCTCCTCCCACTTCTCGGTGACCGCATGGAGAGTCCTGAATCGCCCTGGACGTACTACGCCGGAGGAAGCGGCGGATTGACGGCGGCCTACGCCGCCTATTGGTCAAACGATCTCGACGAGGCGATGACGCAGAGCCTCCGCGTCATCCACAGCGGCGCCACGGCACTCTCCCTGGCCG
Source organism: Microbacterium sp. UBA3486 (assembly GCF_002377845.1). Lineage (NCBI taxonomy): Bacteria > Bacillati > Actinomycetota > Actinomycetes > Micrococcales > Microbacteriaceae > Microbacterium > Microbacterium sp. UBA3486. The sequence continues at coordinate 44,738 of NZ_DFQP01000098.1, read as the reverse complement.
GGGTCGCGCGCATCTTCTATGGGCTCGCTGCAGCAGCGTCGCGCGAACCCGCTCATTTGCGGATGGCGGCGCTCCAGATGCAGTCCCTGCCCGGCAATGAGACATATGGGTGGTCTTGGCCGATGTTCCGGAGGATGCTGACCGCTCTGCTCGAGGAGGCCGGCGGGCGCCGCGACCGCGCCGTCGCCATCATCAGCCGCGCGGGTGACATCAGTCGACTTCCGCTGGTCACAGTCTCTTTCGCCGGCATCCTGCGACGGTCGGGAGATCCGGTGTCTGCGGTTGCGCTCCTGCGCAATGCCCGCGAGCACGTCGACATCTCATACGTAAGAGTCGCGATGCTGACGACAGAGGCACTCCTGCATCGGCGACGCTCGGAGACCGGCCTGATGCACGATCTCTGCGAGCGCGCGCTCGAGATCGCCGCTGCGGAAGACATCCGGAGGCCGTTCTGCGACGGTGAGCTCGAACTTCGCCAGCTTCTCACCGAGCACATCTCCCGGGGTACACAATTCGAGGACTTCACCGCTCTCTGCCTGAGATCGCGGACGGAAGGCTCCCCGCTTGAGTCCCTCTCCCCCCGGGAGCGAGACGTGCTCGATCAGCTGCGGACCACCCGCACCATGCCGGAGATCGCCGCGCGCCTCGGTATATCCCTCAACACGGTGAAGACTCATCAGCGAGGCGTTTACCGCAAACTGGGCGTGGTATCCCGCCGCGAGGCGATCCGATTCTTCGCGTGAGCACGCCGGGCCCATGCCGACTTCCGTCCCGGGTTCCGACCCGACCGCGCCGTGTCCACTCATCCGGAAAATGCCATAGCATCGAGCGAACGAATGCGCGCCCGCTCGACGAGACGGAACCGCGGATCGAGAAGGGCACCGAATGCGCAGCGTCTCGGATCAGAACATCGCCGAACAGGTCGCAGACGAGCTGCGTGCGGCCATCCATTCCGGAGAACTCGCCCCCGGTGAGCGCCTCGTCGAACGCAAGCTCGCCGACCGGCTGGGCGTCAGCCACATCCCGGTACGCGAGGCACTGACCCGTCTCGCCGAGGAGCGCCTCATCACCCGGGAGCCCCGCCGCGGCGCCCGCGTCGCCCAGCTGAGCGCACAAGACCTCCAGGAGATCTCGAGCCTGCGAATCGTGCTCGAGCAGTTCATGGCGATCCGCGTGCAGGAGCGGTGGAACGAGGAATCCGCCGCCCGTCTCGGTGCCATCATCCAGGCGATGGCGGATGCGGCGCCCGGCGACATCGACGAGGTGCTGCGCCAGGACCGCCTGTTTCACGAGACGCTCGCCGACCTCGCCGAGCACCGCTTCCTCGACGAGTTGAGCGGCCAGCTGCGCGGACGCATCACCGGTTTCCTGCATGCCGCCAACGCCGCTCTCGACCCTGCCGAGCAGGAAGAGCATGTGCGCAGCCACCAGCAGATCGTCGATGCCATCGCGAGCGGTGACCCGGAGCAGGCGCAGGCCGTGATCGCCGCGCACGTGACCAGGGCGGTCGAGCGCATCACCCCGTCGACCGACGCGGACACCCCGTGACCGCGCGCACGATCGTCCTCACCGGAGCCTCCGACGGGATCGGCGCGGCGGCCGCCCGCCAGCTCGCGTCGTCCCCGCATCGACTCATCCTGGTGGGACGTTCGGAGGAGAAGACCCGTGCGGTCGCCGCGGAGACGGGCGCTGCGTGGTTCACCGCCGACTTCGCACGCCTCGACGACGTGCGGGCGCTCGCCACGAAGATCGCGGAGGCCGTCGGCGACGGCGGCATCCACGTGCTGGCGAACAACGCCGGTGGCATCTTCGGCGATCAGACCCCCACGGTCGACGGCTTCGAGAAGACCATGCAGGTCAACCACCTGGCGCCGTTCCTGCTCACGAACCTGCTGCGGCCTCAGCTGTTGAAGGCCGAGGGCGCGGTCATCAACACCTCCAGCATCGCGCACCGCCTGTTCGGCCACCTCGATGTGGACGACCTCGACAATCACCGCCGCTTCAGCGCGAACAAGGCCTACGGCGACGCGAAGCTCGCGAACGTGCTGTTCGCCAAGAGCCTGCACACGAAGTTCCACGCCGACGGGCTGAGTGCGGTCGCGTTCCACCCCGGCACCGTGCAGACGAACTTCGCTTCGGACTCGTCGAGCATCATGCGCCTGCTCTACCGCACACCGCTCAAGCACCTCATGCTCATCGGTGCCGACAAGGGGGGCGCGACCCTGCGCTGGTTCATCGAGGGCACCCCCGATGAGACATGGTTCTCCGGCGCCTACTACGACGAGCGTCAGCTGACCGCGAAGGTCAATCCGCAGGTGGATGACGCGGCCCTGGCCGAGGCGCTCTGGCAGCGCAGCGCCGAGCTCGTCGGCATCTCCTCCACCTAGTCCTGCCTCCTCCCGCCGCCTCGCTCCGGCACCTCTCCCGCCGCCTCCCCCGCAGGTGAGATTCGCCCTTCTCGCGCCCGGTCCACCGAATCGCCCATATACTTGCCACGGAAAGTAAGTCAGTGCTCGTGGAAAGGATGCGCCGTGGACCTGCATCGACTCTTCGATGATGTGATCCGCTTCGAGATGGAGATCTGGGAGGCGGTCGACCGACGTCTCCGCGCCGAGCATTCCCTGCCGCTGAGCTGGTTCGAGCCCATGCGGGCCATCGACCGGATCGAGAACTGCCGGGCCTCCGACATCGCGACCGAGCTCTCGATCACCGAGGGCGGCACCAGCAAGCTGGTCGCTCGCATCGAAGCAGCAGGCTATTGCGAGCGCACACCGAACCCCGACGACCGACGGGCCTCGTTCATCACGCTCACGCCGGCGGGCGAGGACATGTTGACGATCGCGACCCAGACCTTCGGCAGAGAACTGGAGCCGTGGTTCCAGAGCGTCTCCGCCGACGACCTTCAGCACTTCGCCACCACTCTCGCCACCCTTCGGGTGCGCAAGCCCATACCGACGACAGGAGTCACCCCATGACCGAGATGATGCGCGCGATCGTGCTCGACGCACCCGGCCCCGTTGAGGCCCTCACCATCCGCGAGCTGCCGATCCCGACACCGAGTGAGGGCTGGGTGCTGATCCAGGTGAAGGCGTTCGGCTTGAACCGCTCCGAACTCCACACCCGACTCGGCCTGGCGGAGGGCGTCACCTTTCCCCGCGTGCTCGGCATCGAGGCGACCGGAGTCGTCGTCGAGGCGCCCGGGGGCGAATTCACCCCCGGCCAGCAGGTCGTGGCGGTGATGGGCGGGATGGGACGCGCGTACGACGGCGGATACGCGGAGTACACCTGCGTTCCCGCGACCCAGGTGATCGCTTTCGAGAGCGACCTCGACTGGGGCACCCTCGGCGCCCTGCCCGAGATGCTGCAGACCTCGTACGGGTCGCTCACCGTGGGGCTCGACGCCCAGCCGGGCCAGTCGATCCTGATCCGCGGCGGCACCTCGTCGATCGGGATGGCGACCGCGGTGCTCGCGAAGCAGCGCGGGATGACGGTCTTCTCGACCACACGCAACCCCCGCAAGGCCGAGGCGCTCACCCGCATCGGCGTCGACCACGTGCTCATCGACGACGGCGACGTGCAGGCGCAGGTCAGAGCGATCCTGCCCGAGGGCGTCGACACGGCTCTCGAGCTGGTCGGCACGCCGACCCTGCCGGACACCCTCCGCTCGACGCGCGTGCACGGCGTGGTCTGCTTCACCGGGATGCTCTCGAACGAGTGGACCGTGAAGGACTTCTACCCCATCGAGTACATCCCCCGCGGCGTGCGCCTCAGCGCGTACGGCGGAGGCGCGGCCGACCTGCCGCCGGCTGTGCTCCAGGGCTTCCTCGATGCGGTCGCGGCCGGCGAGGCCACCGTGCCGATCGACCGGGTCTATGCCTTCGACCAGATCGCCGAGGCGCACACCGCGATGGAACAGGGCACCGCCGTCGGCAAGCTGGTCGTCGTCACCGGCCTCTGACCCGACACCCCCACACCCCACACCCCAACACCCCACACCCCACACCCCACACCCCGCCGAGTGCACGGGTTCTCGCCGAGTGCACGGCTTCTTCACGTCGAGAAGCCGTGCACTCGGCAGCATCCCGTGCGCTCGGCGGCATCCGCGGCACTCGCGCCAGCAAGCGCGCCCGGCTCAGACCCTCAGGTTCGCCGAGTCGACGACGCGCGGGCCCTCGGCGGGGAAGGCCGTGCGCGTGACGCCCGACTCGACGTTGCCGGTGTGCACCAACGTGGACGAGGCGCCGAACGCGGCATCCGCCAGCTCCAGCGCCCCGCCCTCGAAGCGGTTGCCGACCGCGCGGTAGTGAGTCGCGCCCTTCGTGACCGCGACGTGCGTCGCCGCCCCCTCCGCGCGGAAGGTGCTGTCGGAGAGCGTGAGATGCAGCTCGCCGTCGCCGGTCCGGGAGACGCCGGTGCCGCCCTTGACCGCCACGTCCGATCCCGCGATCTCCACGGCCTGCCGCTCTCCTCTGGCCGCGGCGATACGGGCGTTGCGGAGTGTCGATCCCTCGAACCGCAGACGCTCCGACGACGAGGCGATCGGCGCGGCATCGTCAGCCGCCGTGAGCGTCGATCCCCGGAACGTGACCGCTCCGGCTCCCGCGATCTTCATGCCGCCGACCCGGTCGAGCACCGTGTCGACGAACGTGACGGGTGTCTTCACCGTGGCGTTGGTGAGTTCTCCCGGCGCGACGAACGTGAAGTGCGAGTCGGCGATCACCGTCGGCCGTGCGGAATTGTCGGACGCCTGCGTGATCACGAGGGTGTCGGATGCCGTGCACCCGCGCAGCTGCGCGCCGTCGGCGTTGATCCACAGCATGCCGGAGCCGGCGAGCGAGGGCTTGCCGATCACCTGCACGTCTTCGAGCGTGAGGTCGGTGATGCGCACACGGGCGACGAACCACGAGCACACGTGCTTGCGCACCGTGATGCGCTTGGCCGCCGAGCCCCAGGCCGCACCGGAGTTCGCGAACGTCATGAGACCGGAATTGCCGGTGTACGTGAGGTCGTGCTCGTACTGCCCGTGGGTGACGAACGGACCCTGGTCGTCACCGTCGCCGTGGCAGTTCTCGACCAGGCAGTAGGCGCTCGCGGTGAAGTCGTTCAGGTGCCGGGCGTTCGCGGTGTGGCAGTTGGCGACGTATCCGTAGAGGCAGTAGATCTGCTGCGTCAGGTAGCCGGCCCCACCCCAGGTGACCGAGGTCGGGTTCTTGAGCGTGCAGCTCACGGTCGAATAGTAGGTGTTCCACCGGCGCTGGATGAGCGGCCAGAAGGTCCCCGTGCCGTCGATGTGGTCGACGTCGCAGCGCACCGCGTACTCGAACGCCAGCGGGTGCGATCCCGTGTACTCGTCGGTACCGGTGCCGAGGAACTTCAGGTTCGACACCGTCACGTCCTGCACCGGCACGACCCGGCGCCAGGTCATCGTGCGATCCTTGCCCAGCGGCCAGCCGTTCTTGTAGTTGATGCGGATGTGCGTGCCGTCCACGATCTGCGTGACCTGCACCATGCGCTGCAGCTCGCGCTCCCAACGACCCGACAGCGCGTTCACCTCGGCCGCGTACCAATCGCCGACAGCGAAGAACGACGAATCGGCGACCGGGAAGATGTCGCCGAGATCCGGCACCACCTCGCCGAGTTTCGCCTCCTGCACCGCATCGGTCACTTCGCCGCGGAAGAACATGACCGCCGCGAACGGATCGTCTTTGCCGGCGTTCTCGATGCCGACCGTGGTCATGAGGTGTCCCCCGAAGTCGAAGGCGATGTTCGACCGTGAGAACGTGTGGCGGCGCACGAAGTTGAGGGGGCTGTGCCCCTCGATGCGATGGATGCTCGCGTCGTTCACCATGGCGTCGAGGGCGTCGTCGGCGTTCACGCTCGCATCCATGATCCCGAACATCCGGAAGTCCACGACCCCGCCGTGCACGAGCAGCCACGCTCCGCCCTTCGGAGCCGCCAGCACGGTGCCGCCGTTGGCCGCCGGAGCGTCCTTCTTCACGAAGCGGTACAGCCCGGCACCCCCGTCGCCGGCTGCGGCGTAACCGGTCGTACGGACCAGATCACCGTCCTTGCCCTTGCGCTTCACGAGCGTGGTCGCCGTGCCGCCGTTCGCCACCGACGACGATCCCGAATCGCCCCGCGTCACGATCGGGCCGGCAGCCTGCGCCGGAGTCTGCGCGCTGACGGCCGCCACCCCTCCGATCGCCGCCGCGCCGAAGCCGGCGAGCAGCATGCGCCTGCTGCGCAGGGTGGCGGTCGGGCTCTCGAGAGCGGCCGTCTCCTTCTGGGTCGTGCTCATCTTCTGGGTCATGCTCATCCTCCTTGCGGCGTCATCGCCGCGGTCAGGCGTCCGGTCCTTCGGCCGGGCCGCATCATCCGATCGATCCCCCGTCCCCAGCGCTTTTCCGAGCGAGGCGCTCAGAAGTAGTCGCCCGCCGTGAAATGGCGGATGCCGTCGAGCCGCGGCGCACGCCGCAGCGCACGGATCATCCCGGTGCGGTCGTCCTGCCGCACAGCCTCGGGGGCAAAGGCGCGGAGCGCGCGATCCTCCTCCGGCAGGGCGGGAACGGCGAGCTCGCACGATGTCACCCCGGCGGAGTGCCAGTCGACGGCGATGGCGGAGAGCAGCTCATCGCGCACCTCGTCGCCGTCCATTCCCGGGAGCACAGCGCTCTCCAGGAGCGTGCCGATCCCGCCGCGACGCTCGGCGACCGCGTAGCCGAGCACCGTCGACCCCTCGGTCCGGCAGTACAGCGTCGCACCCCGCATCCGCACCTCCGCCATCGCCCTGTCGCGGTCACCACGCACCGGGGCGAGCACGACCCTGCCCGCACGTGAGCACTCGTAGACCTCGCACAGTGGGCGGAAGCTCCCGAGTCCGACGGTCGCGCGCTCGACTCGCGCATCGGTCCCGGCCGACACGGGTGCCGTCCAGGAGCCGGCCAGAGTGCGCGCCATGGAGAAGGTGTCGAAGCCGCTGGACCGATACACCTCCGGGGTGCCGGTGAACAGCAATGCCCAGTCGGCGTCGCCGCCGGTCTGCAGGGTCGCCGCCACGAGTCGACGGGCGAGGCCCTGTCCTCGCGCCCGCTCGGCCACCGCGACGCTGCCGATCGCGTGCACCTCGGCGACGCCATCGGACTCGCGCAGCTGCTTGGGCAGACCGTAGATCGAACCGCACAGGCCGTCATCGTCCTCGGCGACGAGTGTGTGCGCGAGCCGCTCCTGATCGATGAGCCACTGGTCGGGGGCGAGCGGCGGCGTGAACGCCTGCGCCCACAGCGCGGTGAGCGCGGTCTGATCCTCGGCCCGAGCCGCACGGATGATCGGTGCACTCATGCGTCGCTCCGGGCGATCTCGGCCGCGCGGATCGTGTTCGCCACGACCACCCGCGACTCGCCCCAGGGAGCCACGGTCGCCCCGCGCGGTGCCGCATCGAGCAACGCGTGGATCAGGTCACGGAACCCCAGCGTCTCGTTCGGCCCCTCACCCTGATCGCCCCCCGCGTCCTGATCGCCGTCCACGTCGAGCGAGACCGAACGGATACCGGCGGCCGTCACCGCCTCCGCTCGGTACGCATCCGCGCCCGGCGTCCCCGTGACGAGCACCTGCACCGGCACTTCGCGCTCCGCGCCGGGAACCTGCAGCAGACCCTCGATGCCCGCAGCATCCTCCGACGCGGTCGTCGATCCGGGGCGCGTGCGCGTCCAGCCGGATCCCGAGACGAGAGCCGCCCCGGGCAGCAGCACATCGACCATCTCCCAGGCGTGCACCCCGACCGTCACGGCCGTACCGCCACCGCGCCGCGGGTCGTCCTGCCACGCCCGGTCCGGCAGTTGGAAGGCGGCATTGTCGTGCTGTGCGTGCACGCGGAGCGCGAGCACATCCTCGCCCCCGATCTGCCCGGCCAGCGCGACGAGCGCCGGAGCGAAGCGCAGGACGGAGCTCGTGCCGACGGGGGCCGACGATGCCGTCAGCACGCGGTCGATCTCGGCGAGTCGAGCCCCGGTGGGGGCGATCACCTTGTTCACGAACACCGGAGCGTCTCGGCTGCCGAGCAGGTGCAGAAAGCCCCGGACATCGTGCGGGCGCGGTGTCGCGATGACCAGGTCGGGACGCAGCGCCGTCAACAGATCGAGCGAGGCCACCGCCGCGCCACCGAAACGCAGGGCAAACTCCTCGGCCGCCCCCGCATCCGCATCGTGCACCCCGACGACTTCGGCACCGAGCGCGCGAACGTTCGCGGCGTCGCTGTAGGGGTGCGAGTGCGCGAGTCCGGCGAAGGCCACACGCAGCGGGGTGCCGGTCATGCCATCGACGACAGCTGGTCGCGGGAGACGGCGTGCGCGAGGAGACGCCCCGCGGCGAAGGCCTCGACCTCGTCGGCGACGATCCGCCCCTGACGCCGTCGTCCCTGGGTCGTCCCGGCGGCTCGGTGCGGGGTGACCAGCACTCCGGGAAGCGCGCGGAACGGGCTGTCCGCGGCAAGCGGCTCCTCGTCGAACACGTCGATCGCGGCGCTCAGCCGTCCCCGCTGCAGCTCGTCGATCAGCGCCGCCTCATCGACGATCCAGGAGCGCGCGGTGTTCACGAGCCCCGCGCCGTGGGGCATCAGCGCGAGCTCCCGCCGACCGATCAGGTGGTGGGTCTCGGGCAGGGTGGGGGCATGCACCGCGACGATCTGGGCACGCTGGAGTGCCTCGTCGAGCGGGACGAGTGCGGCTCCGAGAGCGGTGGCCGCCTCCGCATCGATCGTCGGGTCGACCAACAGCGGCTCGGCGCCGAGCACCCGGATCAGTTCGAGGTAGGCCCGCCCGGTGCGGGACGCCCCGATCACCGCGATGGGGGTGCCGAGGATCTCGCGCTGCACGCCCACGGCATCCGCGTCGTACCAGCCGTCGCCGGCGCGCAGGGCGTTGTGCATCTCGGGCACCCGGTGCAGCAGGGCGAGCGTGAACGTGAGCGACACCTCGGCGACCGGCCGCGCCATGCCCGCACCCGCCTGGGTCACGACGACACCGCGGTCGAACAGCTCATCGGTCGCGAAGGGCTTGATCGTCGCACCGGTGTGTGCGATCAGTTCGAGCTTCGGCAGCGCCGCGAGCACGGCCGCGTCGAAGGGGCCGACGCCCCAGCTCGTGATGACGATGCGTGCGGCGCCGAGCTCTGCCTCTGCGAGTCGATCGACCCGTGCGAACCCGCCGCCCAGACCCGCGGCGACCGCACGCAGGCGTTCGGCATCCGCGTCGGAGAAGAACTCCGTGAAGAGCTCCTCCGAGACGACCGCGACCACGGTCGGCGCACTCATGCCCACGCTCATCTCGACACTCACCTCAACACTCACCTCAACCAGGTCTCGAGGTTCTCGGCGATGAAGGCGTCGTCGTTCAGATCGGGATACGCGAGACGCACCCGGGCGATCTCCTCCGCCTGCCCCGGCGAGAGACCCTCGGCGGGGTCGAGGCACCAGGTGCCATCGAGCAGCCCCTGCTGGCGGAGCATCTCGTGCACGCCGGCGATGACGCCGTGGAAGTCGTTGCCCGGATCGAACACCGCCTGGTTCACGTCGACCATGTCGGAGGCGATGAGGCCCAGCTCGCGGTAGGCGTCTTCGTCTCCCCCCATCGCCCGCTGCGCGCGTTCGAGCAGCGAGACGGCGGCACGCGTGCCCACGGCCCACTGGCCGAGCAGGCCACCGACGAACCGGAGGGTGCGCGGACCGGTCGGCGAATCCACGTGGAACTCGGAGAGCAGGTCGGCCACGATCGCGTCGTCGTTGCCGGTGTAGAGAGCGATCTCGTCGGCACGGCCGGAGGCGGCGACCCCGCGCACCAGCTCCAGCGTGCGGTAGCGGTCGAAGGGAGCGGCCTTGACGGCGACGACGGCCGGGATCGAGGCGAACTCGCGCCAGAAGTCGCGATCGAGCACAGGCCCGCCGATCGCCGTCTGCAGGTAGAAGCCGACCACCGGCAGCACCTCGCCCACCGCGCGGGCGCGTTCGAGCAGAGCCCGCTCGTCGGCACCGGCGACGCGCGGGCTCACGAGCACGGCGTCGTAGCCCAGGTCGCGGGCGAGCTCGGCTTCGGTGACCGCCTGGGCCGTGCCACCGGCGACACCGGCGATGCGCACCACGTCGGCATCCGCGCGGGCATCCAGCTCCTCCGCGGCGAGCGCGAGGACCGGTTCGAACAGGGCGTGCTCCGGATCGCGGATCTCGAACTGGGTCGTGTGCACCCCGACCGCGATGCCTCCGGCTCCGGCGTCGAGGTAGTAGCGGGTGAGCGCGCGCTGACGGCGTTCGTCGATGCGTCGCTCGGCGGTGAGGGCGAGCGGATGCGCCGGGATCACGGCGCCACGGGCGAGGGTCGCCGCGGCCTCCGGGCGCAGAGGGGGAACGGCCATCAGAACTTCCCGTCCCGCACGGCCCACTTGGTCGGCTTGGCGATCATCGGCAGCTCCTTCTCGATCCAGTCGGCCTGCAGGCCGATCAGGGTCTCGGCGGAGACCGCCGGGTATCCGAACAGCGCCATGCACCGGCGGGCGTCGCTGAGCAGCGCGGTGGGCTGCGGCTCGTCGACGATCTCGACCTCGCGGTCGAACAGGGTGCCGAAGCGACGGGCGATCGATTCCACGCTCAGCAGCTCCGGGCCGGTGAGGTTGATCGTGAAGGGGTCGGTCGAGGCGTGCACGAGGCTGCGCAGCACGACCTCGTTCGCGTAACCCTGCCAGATCACGTTGACGTTGGCGGTGGCGACCGACACGGGCTGCCCGGCGTGCACGGCGCTGCCGATGTCGGCGAGCACGCCGTAGCGCAGGTCGACGGCGTAGTTCAGGCGGATGATCGCGACCCTGGTGCCGCGCTCCTGGGCACCGAACTCGAACACCCGCTCGCGTCCGAGGCACGACTGCGCATACTCGCCGATGGGTGCGGGCTGCACCTCCTCAGACGCTCCACCCGAAGCCGCAGGAAGGAACGGGTAGACGTTGCCGGTCGAGAGCACCGAGATCGCGCTGTCGCGGTAGCGGCGGGCGACGCGGTCGGGCAGCGCGGCGTTGACCTCCCACGCCCACGACGCGTTGGTCGCGGCGCCGAACTTCGCACCGACCATGAACACCACGTTCGGGGCATCCGGGAGGGATGCGAAGTCGTCGTTCTCGATCAGGTCGAACGGGACGACCTTCACCCCGGCGCTCTCCAGGCGCTCGCGGATCGCGGCGTCTCCGAAGCGGGAGACGGCGTAGACCGTGTCGCCCTGGCGTCCGGCGGCATCCATCCCGCGGCGCGCGAGCATCGCCAGGGTCGGGCCCATCTTGCCGCCGGCGCCGAGGATCACGAGGTCGCCCGCACCGCGTGCGAGATCGGCGATCAGCGCGGCGCTCGGTGTGGCGAGCGCCTCCTCGAGTTCCGCCTCGGAAGTGAACTGGTGCTGAGTCATGTGGTGCTTTCCCTTCTTCTCAGCCCTTGATGCCCGTACCGGCCACGCCCTCCTGCACGTACCGCTGAGCGATGAGGTACGCGAGGAAGATGGGCAGCAGTGCCACGACGGATCCGGCGAGCATGGTGCTCAGCGGCACGTTCTGTTGCTGCAGCGACGAGATGCCGACGGTGAGTGTGAACATCGCGTTGGACTTCGCGATGATGAGCGGCCACAGGAAGTCGTTCCAGTGCCACAGGAAGACGAAGATGCCGAGCGTCGCCAGGATCGGCTTGCACAGCGGCAGCACGATCCGCAGGAAGATGCGGAACTCCCCGGCGCCGTCGATGCGTGCGGCCTCGAACAGCTCGTCGGGCAGCCCCTGGATGAACTGCCGCATCAGGAACACGGCCTGTGCGTTCGCGAGTGACGGCAGGATCAGGCCCCAGTACGTGTCGACGCCACCGAGGTTCGCCATCAGGATGAACGTCGGGATGAGGGTGACATGGAACGGCACCATCACCATCGCGAGGAACGACCAGAACATCACCTCCTTGCCGCGGAAGCGCTTCTTGGCGAACGCGTAGCCGGCGAGCGCCGAGAGGAACAGCACCGCGACGACCGAGACGAGCGAGTAGATGAGGGTGTTGCCGAGCCAGCCGAGGATGTTCTGCCCGGCGAGCACCTGCTCGTAGGCGTCGAACGAGATGTCCTGGAAAGGCAGCAGGGAACCCGGGAGCTCGACGACCATGCCGGGCTTCAGGCTCAGCACGACCATCGCGTAGAAGGGGAAGAAGCTGAGGATGCCGGCCAGGCTCAGCCAGATCCATCGCCCCACGATCCCCCAGCCGGTCGGCTGCAGCGCGCGGTAGGCGCGGCGCTGCCTCGTCGACGTCTTCGGCGGCGTCGCCGGGGTCTGGGTCGGCGGCTGCAACAGAGCGGTCATTTCTGCTTTCCGATCACCAGGCGCTGGATGAGCGCGACGACGAGGGTCATGACGAACAGGGCCACACCGATCGCGGCCGCGTAGCCGTAGTCGAAGTAGCGGAAGCCCTGGTCGTAGAGCATGTAGACGAGCGAGTAGCTGGCGTTCGCCGGCCCGCCCTGGGTCATCACGTAGATGACGTCGAACACCTGGAACGCGGCGGTCGTCTCGATCACCGCCAGGAAGAAGAACGTCGGCCGCAGCACCGGGAGGATCACGTAGCGGAAGCGCTGCCAGGCGTTGGCGCCGTCCATCAGCGCCGCCTCTTCGAGCTCGCGCGGCACGTCCTGCAGCGCGGCGATGAGGATCATCATCCCGTAGCCGAATCGCGACCAGACGCCGACGACGACGATCGCGGGGATCACCAGGACGGTGCTGCCGAGCCAGGATCCGCCGAGACCGAGGGGCGCCATCAGCGCCGACCAGGGTCCGTTCGCGGAGAAGATCCAGACGAAGATCGACCCGGCCAGCACGAGCGAGGTGATGACGGGGAGGAAGAAGATCGAGCGGAAGAAGCGTGCGCCGCGGAACGCCCGACGCACGCCGAGGGCCATCACGGTCGAGAGCACCAGCGCGATCGGCACTGCGCACACCGTGTAGATGAGCGTGGTGCCCATCGCCCGCCAGAACAGCGGGTCGGCGATCATGCGCTGGAAGTGGTCGAGACCCCGCCACGAGATCTCACCGGTGATGTCGTAGTCGAAGAAGCTCAGCGCGACTCCGGCGATGCTCGGGCCGAAGCGGAAGGCGATGAACAGAAGGAAGGCGGGGAGCACGAACAGGAACGCGATCCGCGCCTCTCGTCGTGCGAGCACCCGCGTGACCCGCCCTGCGGGCTTCTTCGCCGTGGTTGCCGTCGTCATCAGTGGTACCTCACGTGGGGGGAGTGAAGGGGTGCGGGGGCGTGCGGAGTTCGGGCTCCGCACGCCCCCGAGGTGTTACTTCTTGACCAGCGGCGCCGCGGCGGTCGCGGCATCCTTCAACGCGTCCTCCGGCGACTTGTCGCCGAGGAGCGCTGCCTGGATCTCCGGCGCGAGCACGCCCATCAGCGCACGGGACGAGGCGTTGAGCTCGCCGACCGTGGTGTCGGGAACATACTTCTCGACCTCGCCGAGCAGCGGGTCGTCCGCGTACAGCGGCTCGGTGGTGCTGAGTGCGGAGAAGTAGCCGGCGGCCTTGAGGTACGGTTCGACGACGTCGGCGCCGGTGGCGTACTCGACGAACTTCGCCGCCGCGTCCTGCGCCTTGGAGCCCTTGAGCACCGAGAGCGATCCGACCGTGCCGTAGGCCACGGACTCCTTCTCGGTCAGCGGCGCCATGACCTTGACGTTCTCCTCGCCCCAGAAGGGCACGACCTCGTTGACCGCGTTGTTCCACGTGCACGCGACCTTGCCCTGGGCGACGGCGGTCTGCTCGAGCGGGACGTTGGTGGTGAGCGCCTCGGGGTCGAGAGCACCCGCCTCGGCCAGGTCGGTGAGGAAGGTGAGCGCCTGCACGCCTTCCTTGCTGTCGAAGCCGACGTCGCCGTCCTTCGTGTAGACCTCGCCACCGGCCTGCCACAGCAGCGGGTAGTAGGTGAGGTTGAGGGTGTTCTCCGCGGATGCCGGGTAGTTCAGGGCGTACATGCCCTTCTCGGTGAACCGGGGGGCCATCGCGGTGACGTCGTCCCAGGTCTCGGGGTACTCGGTGACGCCCGCGGCCTCGAACGCGGCGGCGTTGCAGATGAGCGGCTGCGCGCTGGTGAGGATCGGGGCTCCGAGGATGTCGCCGTCGAGCGTGACCGACTTCTTCACGTTGGGCAGCAGGTCGTCCTGACGCTCCGTGCTCAGCAGGTCGTTGAGCGGGGCGATCGACTTCTGGTACGCCGCGAGCTGGTCGGGGATCAGGTAGACCACGTCGGGCCCCTTGCCGGCCGCGATCGCGGTCTGGAGAGCCTCGTCGCGGTTCGCCCACGGGAAGATCTCGTACTTCACGTTGATGTTCTCGTTCTGCTTCTCGAAGTCGGCGATCGTCGAGTCCCAGAAGTCCTTGTGCACCGCCTCGTCGGCGATGACCGGGTAGAGCCAGACGGTGATGTCCTGCTCTCCCTCTGCGGTGTTGCCTCCGCCGGCCGAACATCCGGCCAACAGGGTGGCGGCCGCGATTCCCGCGACGACGCCGGTGATCTTGCTGACGCGCATGGTGCTCCTTTGCTTATACCGTGCTGAGTACGGTTCATTATGACACTGCAATGGGATAATTCGTCAAGTACAAGTTCTCAGAGCCATGTTTCCGCCGTGTTTCCCGTTCGAGAACATCAAAGCTTGATCTGAGAATTGGGTGTGCTAATTTGATCGCACCCGACGACGGAGATGAGGAAGGGACCGCACATGGCCGTGAACAGCCCGCTCTCGATCGTCGCGCGATCCGCTCTGCAGCTGCGCGACTCGGGGCCTGCGACCGTGAACGATCTGTCCCGCTCGCTCGAGATCTCGCGCACGTCGGTCGAGAACGCGGTGACCGTGCTGGCCGACTCGGGCCTGATCGTCGACGCCCCCGCCCAGAACGGCGGCGGTGCCGGTCGCCCCGCCCGTCGCTATTCGTTCCACGGTGCCGGCGGGACCGTCGTGGGCGTCGACATCGGTGTCGCGAGCGTTCGCGTCGTGCTCGCCGATCTGTCAGGGGTCGTGATCGCGCAGCGCAGCTACTCCGGTGTGGCCGAGCAGCTCGACGGCGCAGCCAAGCTCGCGGCCGTGATCGACGACGTGCGCCGCACCCTCTCGGTCGTGTCGATCCCCGCATCGAAGGTACGAGCGGTCGGGGTCTCGCTCCCCGGCATCGTCGACGATGCGGGACGCGTGACCACCTCGGTCGTGATCCCGGAATGGTCGGGCATCGACATCGGCTCGCAGCTGCGGCACGCGTTCGGCTGCCCCGTCGCGGTCGACAACGGGGTGCGGCTCGCGGCCGTCGCCGAGCACCATCTCGGGGTCGCGCAACTCGTCGACGACGTGATCTACCTGTCCGTCGGCAACCGGATCGCGATGGGACTGATCCTCGGCGGACGACCGCGCCGCGGCATCCACAACGCCGCGGGCGACATCGGCCGCCTCGCCTTCCGCGGGCTGAACACCGAGACGGGCCAGATCACGTGGCGCACCGCCCCGACCGCCGCCGAGGTGTTCGCTCTGGTCCGAGGGGGCGATCACGCCGCGCAGCAGGAGCTCGACGCCTTCATCGACGAGCTCGCGCACGGCATCGCCACCCTGACCATGACGGTCGACCCCGCCATGATCGTGATCGGCGGCGGGCTCTCCGCCGCGCACGAGCAGCTGCTCGATCCGCTCCGAGCGGCCCTGCCCGGCCACCTGGGCCTGCCCTTCCAGGTGCCGATCGCCGAAGCACGGCTGGGCGCCGAAGCCGCCGCGCACGGAGCCGTCGTGCACGCGTTCCAACGGCACGCCGCCGAGATCTACGGCATCGAGGACATGCCGGCGCCGCCCATCACCCCGCGGCCGCTCGAACCGGTGGGGGCGGAAGACACCGTCATCGACACAACCGAGGAGAAGCAGTGAGCACGTTGAAGGTCGGACTCATCGGCGCGGGCGGCATCTCCCGCGTGCATGCCGACGCCTGGCGGGCGCTCGGGGCGGAGGGGTACGTCACCTCTCTCGTCGGAGCGGAGGAGATCGCCGAGGAGTACGGATTCGAGCTCGTACCCGACGTCGACACCCTCATCGGGCTGGTCGACATCGTCGACATCGTGACCCCCAGCAGCACCCACGCCGACTTCGCGCAGCGCGCCATCGCCCGGGGACTCGACGTGATCTGCGAGAAGCCGCTCGCGGCGACGGCCGAAGCCGCGGCGACCGTGGCCCGATCCGCCGAAGAGGCCGGGGTACGGCTCTTCCCGGCCCACGTCGTGCGGTACATGGGCGAATACGCCCAGATCAAGGCCGGCATCGACGCCGGTCGCATCGGCACGCTCGCCGTGCAGCGGTTCAGCCGTGCCGGCTCCGCCCCGCAGACGCCGTGGTTCTTCTCCGAACGCGCGGGCGGGGGCGTCATCCGCGACCTGATGATCCACGACATCGACCAGGCCGTCTGGTTCGCCGGTCCCGTCGCGAGCGTCTACGCAGTGCAGAACCCGCCGACGATCGACGACCGCGTTCCCGCCCCCGTCACGTCGCACGTGGTGCTCACGCACCGCAGCGGCGTCATCAGCCACATCCACGGCAGCTGGGTCGCTCCGGGCATGCCGTTCCGCACGAGCGTCGAGGTGTCGGGCTCCGAGGGGCGCCTCCGCTACGACAGCGCCGAGGACCATGCGCTGCGCACCGACGCCGTGCTCCCCGCGGGCGACGCCGACTACCTGCCGCCGATGTCTCCGCAGGAGAGTCCGTACTACGCCGAGATCGCCGACTTCGTCGCCGCGCTGCGCGAGGGGCGGGAGGCGAGGGTCAGCCCTGCGGACGGCATCGAGGCGGTCGCCGTCGCCGAGGCCGCATACGCGTCGATCGCTTCCGGCGCCCCCGTGGCGCTGTCCGAACACCGCGCTCCTGAACATTTCGCGCCCGATGCCGAGGAGGCCGCCCGATGACCGCTTCCGCCCCGCTGCGCATCGCCGTGCTCTCGTTCGCGCACACGCATGCCCTCAGTTATGTGCACGCGCTGCAGACGATGCCGGGAGTGGAGCTGATCGCGGCGGACCCCGACGGCGCTTCGGCTCCCGACGACGCCCCTCGCGGCGCAGACCTCGCGTCCGAGCTGGGCGTCGCCTACGTCGAGACCTACGACGAAGCCTTCGCCTGGAAACCGGATGCGGTCGTGATCGCCGCCGAGAACTCCCGGCATCGTGCCCTCGTCGAGCGCGCGGCCGCGGCCGGGGTGCACGTGCTCTGCGAGAAGCCGCTGGCCACGACGGTCGCCGACGCGATCGCGATGCGCGAGGCGTGCGACCGCGCCGGCGTGATCCTGATGGTCGCCTACCCGGTGCGGTTCGCGCCGAGCGTGCGCGAGGCGATCGCCGAGCTGCGCAGCGGCCGTCTCGGCACGATTCTCGGCGTCACCGGCATCAACAACGGCAAGCTGCCTCAGGATCGCGCCTGGTTCACCGATCCGGAGCTGGCCGGAGGCGGCGCACTGGTCGACCACGTCGTGCACTGCGCCGACCTGCTCGACGAGCTGCTGGGTGAGCGCGCCCAGTCGGTCCGCGCCGTGTCCAACAGCATCCTGCACGCGCAGAGCGAACTCGACGTCGAGACCGGCGGACTCGTGACCATCCGGTATCCGAGCGGGGTCATCGCCACGATCGACTGCTCCTGGAGCTGGCCGATGAGCTCGGCCACCTGGGGTGGACTCACCCTGCAGGTCGTCGCCGAGCGCGGAACGGTCACGGTCAGTCCCTTCGCCAAGGGGGTCGCCGGGCACGATGCGCACGGCGAGACCTGGAGCCCGGTCGGCGCCGACCTCGACGCGCTGCTGCTCGACGAGTTCGTGCGCGCCGTGAGCGAGGGGCGCCAACCGCAGCCCGACGCCGGCGTGGGCATCCGCACGGTCGAGATCGCCACGGCCGCGCAGGCCTCCGCCGCCCGCGGCGGCGCGGTCATCGCCCTCTGACGCTCCTCGGTTCCCGCCACTCGAGGGAACGGCCGGTCGGAGCGCTCCCGACCGGCCTTCCTCGACGCTCCCGCCTCGGCCCGCCTCAGCTCACGTGTCCGTTCAGATCAGCTCACGTCGTGGCGAGCCCCACGGCGCCCGCGGAGGACGAGCCCTGCACCGACGGCGATGACCAGCACGGCGCCCACGATGCCGCCGATCGCGACTCCGCCTCCCGTGGTCGCGAGGCCTGCAGCGGGGGGCGGGACCCGGTCGTGCGTGGTCGTGCAGGCGGTGCTGCACCCCGGGCTGGTGACCGTGTTGACGAGGTCACCGTCACCGCGCGTTCCCACGGTCACCGAATACGTGATCGTGACCACGTCGCCCGCTGCCAGGTCGCCTCTCCACGAGAGCGTCCTCGCGGCCACGTCGAAGGATGCGGCACCGGCAGAAGCGGAGGCATCACCGTTGTAGGCGGCGTCGTCCAGCACCTCGGCGAGATCATCCTCGAGCACCGCTCCGGGAACGGCCGCCAGGCCGCGTTGGGTCACCGTGAGCGTGTAGGTGATGACGGAACCCGCCGCCACCGAGCTGCCAGACCGGGGGTCCGACTCCTTGGTCACGGTGTAGCCGCCGACCGGTGTCTCCGTGGTGTCCGGAGGGGTGATGACCGGGGGCTTGCCCGGGGGCGTGCCTGCCCCCGTCGCCGTGTTGACCACCGCGCCCGCGGTGAGATCGGCCGCCGTGATCGTATAGGGCCGGTCCGCCGTGCACACCACCGACTCCGTCGGGGCGAGCGCGTCCGGATCGCAGGTGATGCCGATACCTGCAGCAGCGAGCCTGTCGTCGTCGATCGTGAGTCCCGTGAGCGGAGTCTCGCCGGTGTTGGTGAGCTCGAACTCCCACGTGATCCGGTCGCCCACATCGCTGTAGCCGTTTCCATTGGCGTCGACGACTCCGCTGACCCTCTTGTCGAGGCTCATCCCGGGCACGAGCGGGGCGTTGAACACGGTGCAGACCACGGCGACGCCGGCGATCTGCGGAATAGTGACGCTCCCCGACGGACCGGTGCCGGAGCCGATCGTGGCCCCCGCGGGTCCCTGCGCATCGACGCACTCCCAGCGGGAACCGTAGTCCGCGAGATTCGTCGTTCCCGCGGCGGTCTCGCCGAAGTCGTAGGTGGTGTTCGGCTGCACGATCACCGATCCGGCGGTCTCGGCCGGCGACTGCGTCTGCAGCCCGGGCTCCGCACCCTCGGTGACCCCGATGCTGCCTGGCCCCGGCACGATGCCGCCGCCGGTGATCGAGAGGGCGAACTGATCGGTGGGCTGCACCCGCCCCGCCACGTTCTTCTGCACCGTCATGGTCGGCGGCGCGCCACAGGTCGCGAAGTCCGTCATGTTCGAGGCGACGGCCCCCGAGACCGGCACGTTCCCGACCAATGCCCCGGTGGTGGCGTTCACCCGGAGGATCGGTCCCGCGCCTCCTCCGATGTACACCTCGCCCGTCCCGCCGAAGGCGATGGCGGCATAGGTCACACCGGCGACGGGCTCGATCGTCGTGAGCAGCGACGAGGCGAGTGCGGAGTTCGACCCCGTCGAGGGGATCGAGCCGTCGACGCGGATCAGCGCACCACCGGTCGGCGTGCTGCCCACGATGTACATCTGACCGAGGGTGTCGAACGCGAAGTCGCTGTTGGTGAGCGCGACGCCCTCGGGCAGACGGATCGTCGAGGCGACGCCCCGATTCGTGTTCGTCACGGGGTCGTAGACGGCGATCTGGTACTCGGTGCCGCCGGCGCCGATGCCCCCGTAGTAATAGAGCCCGCTCGTCGGGCTCACCGCTCCACCGACGGCCGAGTAGCCCGCGAGCACCTGGGCCGGTGTGGAGTCGAAGGAGTCGGTCGCGAGCGTGTAGTCGTACACGGTCCCCGCCTTGGTGAACAGGAAGTTCCCCCCTCCCGGCGCGATGCCCAGCTGATTGACGACGTTGTCACCGGGAAGGTCGATCAGCGCGGTCGCCGTCCCCGTCGTCGCATCGATCTGCCAGAGGTCGCCGTCGCCCGCACCCTGGTTGGTGACGTAGACCGTCGACCCCGTGCACTGCAGGACCGGCGCCGCCTGAGCGGCGGGTGCGGTGGCGATGGAGGCCCCGACGAGCCCGGCCGACACCATCAGCACGGCGGCGATCCCACCCCACAGACCGCGGGCTCGAGGATGACTGAGGGCAGCGGACATGGAGTCTCCTTCGTGCGGCGCATCGTCCGCACACACCGGGCGCACGAAGAGGCTGCGCCGGGAACGGACGGATCGATGCGGAAAGGGGCGACGCCGGACTCTCCGCATCGCTTCGAGGTCCGATGCTACTAGCAGGTAACGTGCTACTCCACCTCTCGCTAAGCAGAATACTGCTCTGATCGGGGCAGCAGCGCGGCCAGGAAGCCTCACAGCAGACAGGAGTATGCTGACGTGTTGGGTCGCCCGACCCCGAAGAGTCCCGAAAGGCGGTGATGGCGATGTCCGGTGATAGTTACGACGCCGCCTTCGCTGCGTCGCGACTCCCTGCGCTAGCGCGTTGACCTTCCGGTCCGCTTTCGCACGTCCTTCTCCGCAGCCGTCGGCGGCGTCATCCGCCCCCTGACGAACCCGAGCACGGAGCTCTCTGCTGCCGTGCACCTGCGAGAACGGAGCCGCATCATGGCGCTCATCGACAACGGCGTGTACGTCCACGGACGTCGCGTGGAGACCCCCAAGAACCTGGACGAGACCTACCGGATGCTGGATGCCGCCGGTGGCATCGCCTGGATCGGCCTGTACCGGCCCAGCCCCGAAGAGGTGGCGTCCGTCGCGCGCGAGTTCGACCTGCATCCCCTCGCCGTCGAGGATGCGCTCTCGGGGCACCAGCGCTCGAAGGTGGAGCGCTACGGCGACACCCTGTTCGCGGTGCTGCGTCCGGCTCGCTACCGCGACGAGCAGGAATCGATCGAGTTCGGCGAGCTGCACCTGTTCGTCGGCCCCGACTTCGTGGTGACGATCCGGCACGCCGAGTCGCCCAACCTCGCCGCCGTGCGCGCACGCATGGAGGCGAACCCCGAATTGCTCGCGATGGGGCCCGAGGCCGTGCTCTACGCGATCCTCGATGAGGTCGTCGACGGCTACGAGCCGATCGTGGCGGGTCTGCTGAACGACATCGACGAGATCGAGGACCAGCTCTTCGGCGACGGCGACGACGACAGCGCGCTCTCCCGCCGCATCTACGAGCTGTCCCGCGAGGTCATCAACTTCCAGCGCGCCGTGCACCCGCTGAACGGGATGCTGGAGTGGCTGCGTCGGGGATCGGCGAAGTACCGCATCGACGAGGAGCTGCAGCGTTCGCTGCGCGACGTGCTCGACCACACGATCCGCGTCAACGAGAAGATCGACTCGTTCCGGGCGATCCTCGAGAACGCGCTCACCGTGCACTCCGCGCTGGTCGCACGCCGCCAGACCGAAGCCGGGCTCGCGCAGAACGACGAGATCAAGAAGATCTCCTCCTGGGCGGCGATCATCTTCGCCCCGACGCTGGTCGGCACGGTGTACGGGATGAACTTCGACGTGATGCCCGAGCTGCACTGGGCCTTCGGCTACCCGATGGCCATCGGCGCGATGGTCGCGTTCGCCGTCGGCCTGTTCGGGGTGTTCAAGTACAAGAAGTGGCTCTGACCCGACGGCCTCACCCGAGTGGCTCACCGGTGCTGATGAAGCGGGGGTCGTTGCGCCGGGCGAAGCTCCGGGCGCTCTGCGCCGACAGGGCGAGCAGCACGAGGATGTCGAGCGCGACGCTCGCGAGCGAGGTGCGGAACGTGACGGGGATGCCGGCGTTCCACCAGTCGAGGAAGACGACGATGATGCTGAGCGAGGCGAAGCTCATCGCCACGATGCGGGCCCAGTTCGACCCGGCGAACACCAGGCCGGCGAGCACACCGTAGAACAGGTACCAGACGCCGAGCGCGCTGAACCCGACGATGAGGAGGACGTCGGCGACATCCGGCGGAACCAGCACGGTTCCGTCGCCGGTGGAGAAGATCTCCTCCCTGATCGCTGTCCAGTTCAGCACGTAGACGAGGATCGAGACGAACCCCCAGATCACCCGGAGCGACATCAGCACCGCGCCGAGGCCGGTGGCCAGAGGACGCTTCACGACAGACCCCGCAGCTCGGTGACCGGCGCCTCCTCGACGGCCTCCTCCGCGGCATCCGCCGACCGCGCCTGCACCACGCGGCGGAGATCGACCACGGGCAGATCGCCATCGGTGTGGATGCTGTCGCCCCCGCCGTTTCGGGAGTGGTATCCCGTGGAGAAGTCACGGATGATGACGATGCGCACCCCGGTGTGCGCCTCGCGAAGAGTGCGGACGATGTGATCGCGTTCGATGTCGATGTCCGCATCGATCTTGTGGGTGATCTGGAGGGTGAACAGCGAGAACCCGACCGCACGGTCGAACGTGCCGGCGGCCACCCAGTCGACACGGTGCCCACCTGGCAGCATCCAGCCGTCAGGGCAGCGCCAGAATCTGACATGGTGCCGCTTGGCCGGGTTGCCCTCGACCTCCTGCTGATAGGCGAGATCCTGCCGTCTCCCGAACAGGAAGAGCGGGCTGACCGGGGCCTCGTCGTAGCTGCGCCTGAGCATGGTCGACGACACGATGCGCCAGGTCGACACGGCCGTGATGTCATCGGCGCGTGTCCACCCGGCCTCGGCCATGCACCGGGTGAGCTGCTCCTCGGTGCCGAGGACGGCGAGGTTCACCGGGTCTCCGAGCAGGCCGTCGCTCGTTCGCGCCCGCCCGATGAAGTAGCTGGGCACGTAGATGCGCGTGAGGATGGAGTGCAGTCTCGGCAGCACGAGGTAGGCGAGGATCAGCCAGAACGCCACCGCGAACCCGATGGCCCACCAGCCCCACGAGAACGCCTCCGTGATGATGAGATACGCGAGCCAGATCGCGGCGAGACCGGCGAACACGAAGAAGACGTCGTCGAGAGCCGCGTTGACGGAGAACCGTCGGCGCGGGACCAGAGGGTCCCGCCGCTTGATCGGTTCCGTCATGTCCACATCCTAGGAACTGCGCGCTCGGGTGAGAAGACGCCGAGGGACCGCCCCCTCAGCGCGACCTCTCCTCTGCGGAGCCGAGATCCGCCAGGGCCAGCGCATCCGCTGCACGCACGAGCGCGAGGTGCGAGAAGGCCTGCGGAGTGTTGCCGAGTTGCCGCCCCGCCACCGGGTCATACTCCTCCGACAGCATCCCCACGTCGTTCGCGAGCCCGCACAACCGCTCCATGAGGGCATGCGCATCCGCACGCCGCCCCGTCAACGCGTACTGCTCGACCAGCCAGAACGAGCACGCCAGGAAAGCACCTTCCGAGCCCGAGAGTCCGTCGACCCCCGTGCCGGTGCGATACCGACGCACGAGTCCGTCGGACATCAGCGTCTGCTCGATGCGTGCGACCGTCGCCAGCATCCGGGGATCATCCGGCCGGCAGTACCCCACCTGCGGAAGGAGGAGCAGCGAGGCGTCAACCTCGATGGTCGCGTAGTGCTGCACGAAGTGACCGTCGACGACACCGCCGCGATCGATCTCCTCGCGCATCCGATCCCGCAGCCCGCGCCAGCGCTCCACGGGGCCTTCGAGTCCGTGCTCCTCGACCGCGCGCACCGCGCGATCGAACGCCGCCCACATCATCACCCGTGAGTGCGTGAAGAGACGGGGCTCACCCCGGATCTCCCACAGTCCCTGATCCGGGCGCTCGATCTGCTCGGAGGCGAATCGGACCAACTCGCGCTCCAGCGGCCAGGAGAAGCCCGACTCGTTGAGTCCAGCCGCCCGCGCGGCCGACAGCGTCACCAGCACCTCGCCCACGACGTCGGCCTGATACTGGTCCGCCGCACCGTTGCCGATCCGCACCGGTGCGGATCCCTCGTATCCCGGGAGATTCGTCAGCACGCGCTCCGCGAGATCTCTCTCCCCCGCCGGGCCGTACATGATCTGGAGGTCGGCAGGGTCCCCGGCGACGGCCCGCAGCAGCCATTCCCGCCACTGCCCCGCCACCCCGAGGAACCCGTGGGCGAGCAGCGCTTCGAGGGTGAGGGCGGCATCGCGCAGCCAGACGTAGCGGTAGTCCCAGTTGCGCACGCCCCCGATCTCCTCCGGCAGGGCCATGGTCGCCGCGGCGGCGATCCCGCCCGTCTCGTGGTTGGTGAGTGCCCGCATGATCAGCAGCGACCGGACCACCTCGTCCCGGTGCGGGCCGTCGTGCGAGATCCGATCGGCCCAGTCCTGCCACCAGGCCTTCGTGGCGTCCAGCTCGTTCTGCACGTCGAGCGCATGGGGGAGGTCGAGGTGCGAGGGGAACCACGTCAGCTGCAGGTCACGCACCTCTCCGGCGTCGACCGCCAGCTCACCCCGGTGCTGATGGTCGATCGGCTTCAGCGGTGCACCGCGCAGGGCGAGGGCATCCGGGCCCCCCATCGCGACCAGACATGGGTCTCCTTCCGGCCCGACCTGGCGCACCCAGGGCATCACCCTGGCGTAGTCGAAGCGGATGCTCAGCCGCTGCTCGAAGACCATGGAGCCGCACACTCCCACGATCCGGCGGACCAGATCGGTCCGCCGGATCGCCGCATCGGGATCGAGTCCCATCGGCATGAAGTCGTGCACCTCGGCGACCGCATCGCCGCTCTCCCATCGGGTGACCAGCACGAAGGTCTCCCGGTCGTAGCGTCGCGTGCTCGTCGCAGCGGGGTCGGTCGGATGCAGCAGCCACCGCCCGTGGGACTCGTCGCCGAGGATCGCCGCGAACGTCGATGCCGAGTCCAGCCGCGGCAGGCACAGCCAGTCGATGCTGCCCGCACACGACACCAGCGCCGCCGTGCGGCAGTTGCTCAGCAGCGCGTAGTCCTCGATGCGGACGCCCGCCTCATCCCCCACGGCGCCTCATCCCCTCGGGCCGGATGATCGGAGGTCGATGTCCGCGAGGTCGATGTCCGCGATGTCGATGTCCGCGATGTCGATGTCCGCACTGTCGAGCAGCGACACGGCCCTCGAGCCCGCTCCCGTGGCGCGGACGCCACCGGCTATCGACACCTCGCCCACACGTCCCCCCACTTCCAGTGTGACCACGTTAGCCCCCGCGGTGACGAGCCGTCCGCCGATGCGGAGCGCGTCGACGGATCCGGTCCCCGTCACGCTCAGCGCGATCGCCGGGAGCGTCATCTGCACGCCTTTGACGAGGCTCAGCCCCTCACCGCCGCTCGTCGTGACATCGCCATCCACCGCAAGCCTCTCCATCGGCCTGCTGATCTGGATGCCGATCGACCCGTCGCCCGTCGTGCGGATGCTCTGGAACCTCGCCGCCCGCAACGTGCCGTCGTAGAGGTTGAAGCCCCGGGCGCCCCTCCCCGTCGTGACGATCGGCGCGCGCACGTCGAGGGTGTCGATATCGCCGAAGTTCACGACCCCGATACCGCTCGGCCCGTGCGACGCGACCTCTCCCGTGGCGATCCAGGTGCCCACCGATCCCCAGTTGTCGAGCACCATGTCGTTCGGTCCGTACGTCGTGACGGCCCCCGCGGTGCGCACCGCGTCGACCGTCGCCCCGCTGAGCACGAACACCCCGGCCGAGATCAGATCCGGCGTCCCCGCCGGGATCGCCCCGTCGGTGTGCACCTCTCCGGTGCGCAGTCGGGTGACGTGCACGGTTCCGCCCGCACCGCGCCCGTCCCGGCCTCCGTGTCCCCCGACGAAGATCCCGCTTCCGTACACCGGCTCGGCCTCCGTCCCCGCAGAGATCTCGAGCAGTTCCGCCGTCAGCTCCACCTCGGGATCCGCCTGCCGGTTCCACAGCGTGAAGCCTCCTTGCAGGACGTCCACGCCGAACCCGTGCGGACGGTGGAACCGTCCACGCAGGTCGGCGGTGAGCACCCGCACGTTCTCGGCCTGCACGTGCCCGCCACGCACACGGTCCTCCGCCAGGATGACGATCTGCCCCCGCGTGGTGACGTTGCGCAGCGTGAGGGTGCCGAGATCGGTCACCCCGGTGTCGTTGAGGATCGCCGCCTCCTCATCAGCCGTCAGGATCGAGATGTCCTCGAGCGTGTTGTCCGAGGTCAGCCGCACACCCCTGGCCCCGAACTGCAGGGTCCCTCCGCGAAGACTCACACCGGGCGCGAGGGTGAATCCCGGCGCCCCGACGATGCTCCCGCGCACCTCGATGTCCTCGACACCTGCGCTGACGGCGGCCAGCAGCTCCCGAGCCGTCGAGACGGTCACCGTGTGTTCGCTCATCGTCTACTCGGCCGTCAGCAGCGCGACGTTCTCCTGAGCCCACGTGCGGAAGTCCTTGAGCCCGGGAACGATCTTCCGCAGTGACGTCAGGTCGCGCGCCCCGGTGAACTCGGCGTCGAAATCGCCGTAGTACTGGAACATGTTGCCGAACTCGTCACTGCCGGGAGCGCCCGACCTGCGCGCGTCGTCGTACGCGATCGACCGGAATCGCACGGGTTCCCCGAGCACGTCGCTCAACACGGACGCGTACTCGGCTCCCGTCAGGTGGTCCCCCGCCAACCCGACCGTCCGGCCGATGTACTCGTCGCCCGCGGCCAGGATCGCGAACGCGGTCCGTCCGATGTCCGAGACGTCGACCGCCGACATCCGCTTCCCGTCCTCGAGCGGAAGCGTCAGCGTCAGCACACCGTCATCCTCTCGACGCGCCCCCATCGCGGAGGCCGCGAGGTTCTGGAAGAAGAATGCCGTGTTCAGGTAGGTTGTCGGCACTCCTGCCGCGGCGAAGAAGGCGTTGCCCTCGCCCTTCGCGTCGAAGTGCGGCACGTTGTAGTGATCCTGCAGCACAGGCATTCGCGGATCTTCCAGGGGCAGCAGATCGCGCGTGTCCTCCAGCGTCGACCACACCACGTGGCCGACGCCGCTCGTGGCGGCGGCTCGGGCGAGCGTCGCGATCTCCTCGAGCTCCCGGGCGGCGGATCCGTGCGCCCAGAAGTTCGTCACCAGGAACGCGCCATCGACGCCGGTGAGTGCGGCGACCACGCTCGGCTCGTCGGCGAAGTCGGCCTGCACCACCTCCACTCCGCGTGCGGCGAGCGCGCGTGCGGCCGGGGACGACGGGTCGCGCGTGAGCGCGCGGACAGCGAATCGCTGCTCGGGGTCGGCGAGAATGGCGTCCACGACGCCACCGCCCTGGGAACCGGTCGCACCGGCGACCGCGATCTTCTTCTGTTCCTTCATCGGTTTTCCTTCTGTTGCTCTTCGTGAGGTTGCTGTTCGTGCCGTAACGGGTTCGGGAAGATCGATCACAGGGCGGCGCGGGCTTCCTCCGCGGTGACGGTCCTGCCGAGCCCACCGATCTCGTGCAGTTCGCCGTACACCTCGATGCGCACGGACTGGTCGAGTCCGCCGACGTTCACGGGTGCGAAACCGGCGGAGCGGATCAGCGAGGCGACGGCCTCCCCGGCCGCACCATCGTCGGTCGCATAGAGGAGTGCGATCGCAGGATCCTGCCGAGCGCTCACCTTCATCGATTCCGCGCCCAGCGTTCCGAAGGCCTTCACGAGGGATGCTCCGGCGGGGAGCTTCTGGGCCAGGATCTGCCCCGAGGACTCCTCGGGCGCGAGGATCTTCACGTATCCGCCGTTCCCGTCCGGGCCGAGCGGATTGGAGGGGTCGACGACGATCTTGCCGTCGAGAGCGTCGCGGTTCTCGTCGATCAGCTTCTTCGACACGTCGAACCAGACGGCGAGGATGACGATGTCGGCAGCGGCGATCGCGGCGGGCACCTCGGCCGCACGCGCACTTCCGCCGACCGCGGCGGCGAGCGACGCCGCCTTCTCCAGGTCGCTGCCGGCGATGATCAGGTCCTCTCCTCCGTCCGCGAGGTCCTGGGCGATGATGCTGCCGATCTTTCCGGTTCCGATGATGGCGGTGGTCATGGTGATCTCCTGTAGGTCTTGTGCGGTCGGTACTATGCGGACTTGTTGAACATGTAGCGGCTGATCTTCCATCGGCCGTCTTCGACGGCGAAGGTGAACAGCTCGCGATTCGACTCCGGCGTGGTGGTCGACGTGGCGCGGACGGTCTGGGTTCCGTTGCTGCGGGTCAGCGCGGCGGCCGCGGTGTCGCTGAACACGGTCACCTCGTCGATCGTGAACACCACCGCGAGGTGGATCGCCGCGAACACGGCGTCGTAGGCCTGTGCGAGCTCCGGGCCCACGGCCGTGGGCAGCGTCGTCGGCATGAACATGCCGTCTTGCGTGTAACATGACACGGCAAGCGCGGTGTCATCGGTATTTAGTGCCCGCTCGTAGGTGGCGAGCAGCTCGCGGATATCTTCTTCGGCTGACATGGTGTCCCTCCCGGTTCCTGCGATGCCTAGATTACTTTCCGTGGAAAGTATATGGTCGGAGTACGGTAACCGATCCAATGCAGGAGGTATTCCCATGACCACGAAACCGACGATCATCCTGGTTCACGGATTCTGGGGCGGCGCCGCCCACTGGGCGAAAGTCATCGTCGAACTGCGGCGGCGCGGGTACGAATCGATCCAGGCGGTCGAGAACCCGCTCACCTCGCTCGCCGACGACGCGGAGCGCACGCGCACGATGATCCGGCAGGTCGACGGCCCTGTCCTCCTGGTCGGGCACTCCTACGGCGGGGCGGTCATCACCGAGGCAGGAGACCTGCCCAACGTCGTCGGACTCGTCTATGTCGCGGCCTTCGCTCCGGATGCGGGCGAGAACCCCGGGCAGATCAGCGCGGAGCACCCGCCCGCAGCGTTCGAGAACATCGTGCCGGACAGCGACGGCTACCTCTGGGTCGCCCAGGACAAGTTCCAGGAGAGCTTCTGCCAGGATCTGACGGACGATGAAGCGCTCGTGATGGCCGTCACCCAGAAGGCGCCGCTCGCCTCCACGTTCGGCGACGACGTCACCGCACCCGCCTGGAAGGTCAAGCCCACCTGGTACCAGGTGTCGACCCAGGACCGCATGATCCACCCCGACAACGAGCGGCGCATGGCGGCGCGGATGTCACCGCGC
Source organism: Microbacterium sp. UBA3486 (assembly GCF_002377845.1). Lineage (NCBI taxonomy): Bacteria > Bacillati > Actinomycetota > Actinomycetes > Micrococcales > Microbacteriaceae > Microbacterium > Microbacterium sp. UBA3486. Next base: position 15,681 of record NZ_DFQP01000098.1, on the reverse strand, counting down.
AAGATCGTGGAACTGGATGCCAGCCATGCCTCGCTGGCCTCGCACCCCGCCGCGATCTGCGATCTGATCGACGACGCGACAACCGCCCTCGCCGGCGCCTGACCCCCGATCGACCGTCGGATGCCGCGGGCCCACGCCGNNGGGCGGGGGGGGGGGGGCCCCACCCCCCCGCCCCCCCCGGGGAGGCGGGCGGCCCCCACCGGGTCATCCGACGGTCACTTCTCGTCGGGACCGCTGATGTGGTCGAGCAGCTCGTCGAGCGTCTCGAAATCGATGCTCTCGGAACCGTCGAGCTCTCGCACCTCGACCCCGTCGACGTCGAGCTGGTCGTCGAGCTGCACGAGGATGCGCGAATCGGGGAACTGCTTCGGCGCGACGAAGGCGAGCAGCACGGCGTCGGCGAACACCACGACCGAGGTCGCCTCGAGATCGTCTCGCAGGTCGATCTGCTCGACCACGGGCTCGTCGTCCACCGCATCATCGATGTCGGTCGCCACCTCGTCGATCACCGCGCGCCAACGGGATTCCCCGACGGAGAGGATGCGCGAGACGGCCGCGATCAGCACATCGAGATCGACGTCGTCGCCGTGTTCGTCATCGTCGTCGAGCTCCGGGTCGACGTTGACGTTGACCACGGTTCCCGCCGCGTCGATGCTCGCCCGCCCGTAGACGAGGCCGTTCTCGGCGATGGGATCTTCGAGCAGCCCGCTCTCGACGATGCGGGCCAGGAGGGAATCGAGCGCAGGCGAGGTCATGCCTCCAGTCTTTCGCATCGACCGGGTTCCGGGGCGGTCATCGCGCGCGAAGGAGGGGAGCGAGGAGCACACCGACGGCCGCCAGACCGGCAGCCGCGACGAGTACCCCGGGCGCTCCGGCCTGCGCGTAGGCGAAGCCGGCAGCCACGGGACCGACGAACGCCCCCAGGTTCAGCGCTGCCGTGGCATAGGCGCCGCCGAGGACCGGGGCACCCGACGCCTGCCCGACGATGCGGGCGATCAGGGCCGAGCCCACGGCGAACGACAGCATGCCCCCGGCCGCGGCGCCGAAGAACACCCCCGGCACGGAATCGACGGACAGGGCGAAGACGCTCCAGGCCGTGGCCGTCACCGCGGCACCCACCACGATCCAGCCCCGCTCGAAGCGGGCCGCCCATCGGCCGGTCGCGGAGACGCCCACGAAGGCTCCCACCCCGAAGGCGGCGAGCAGCAGGGGGATCCCGGTCTCCTCCACCCCGGCATCGGCACCGATCACAGCGAGGAATGTGAAGACGCCGAAGGTCGCGGCGTTCACGAGCACCGCGAGCACCACGGCGACGACCACCGGGCGACGCCTCAGTTCCCCGAGCTCTGCACGCACGGCGATCCTCGGCGAACGCGGCACCGCGACGAGAGTGCGGTCCCGCAGCAGGGCGACCACAGCGGGCAGGCACAGCAGCGCGACGGCCCAGAAGGTCGAGCGCCAGCCGTACGCATTCGCGAGCGCCGCACCGGCGGGGACGCCGACGATCGTGGCCAGGGTCGTGCCCGAGAGGAGGACGGCGACGGCGCGCGTCACCGTCGCCGGATCGACGACGGCCCGGACCGTCGCCAGAGCGATCGCGAGGAATCCCGCGTTCGCCAGGGCAGCGAGCACGCGCGTCGCGAGCAGCAGCCAGAAGGAGGACGCGAGCGCGCCGACGAGGTGCGCGGCGATGAAGACCACCAGCAGCAGCACGAGAGCGCGCCGCGGAGCCCAACGGCTGGCGAAGACCGCCATGGTCGGGGCGCCGATCACCATGCCGACCGCGAAGGCCGAGGTCAGCAGGGCCGCCGTCGACGGATCGACATCGAGATCGACGGAGAGGGGGAGGAGGAGGCCGGCGAGCATGAACTCGCTGGTGCCCTGGGCGAAGATCGCCAGAGCCAGGACGGGGACGAGCAGGGGCATGGAGCATCCAGACACGAAGACGCCGCTCGAGTCGCACAGCGCGATGAACAGCGGGTGAGAAGGGTCGACAGCGGATGCGGGGAGCGCGCGGAAGGCGCTCGACCCGCGATCTACGGTCTGTCGGAATCAGGGCTCACGGTCCCAACCTAGCCGATGCCGAAGCGGCCGATAGGCTCGGTGCCGTGTCGAACGCCGAATCCTCCGTCTCCGCATCCGCCGCCTCCGACCTCCGCCGCATCGCTGCGGCCCTCGCGGATCCGGAGCCGCTGAACTGGGTCATCACGGGCGACTCGATCACCCACGGGCTGGTGCACACACAGGGCGGGCGCAGCTACCCGGAGCACCTGCACGAGCTGATCCGCGGCGAACTGGAGCGCGTGCGCGACGTCGTGCTGAACACCGCGATCAGCGGCAACCGCATCGTCGACCTCCTCGGAGACTGGGACCGTCGCGTCGCGTCGTGGCACCCCGACGTCGTCACGCTCATGATCGGAACGAACGACGCCTCCGACGGTGGACCGCGCGAGGTCATCACGGCGGACGACTACGCCGCGTCGCTGCGGGAGTTCGTCGAGCGGGTGCGCGGGCTCGGGGCGATCCCGGTGCTGCAGACCCCGCCCGCGATCGACACCCGCAACGCCCCGGAGCGGGCGCGCATCGGCGAGTTCGCCGATGCCGTGCGGCACGTCGCCGCGAGCGAGGACGTGATCCTGGTCGACCAGTACGCCCGCTTCGCCGATATCGGCGCCGGTGGCGTCCCGTGGGGGCTCATGAACGATCCGTTCCACCCGAACACCGAAGGGCATGCGGCCCTCGCGCTCGAACTCGCGCACGTGATCGGCATCCGCCCCGACGGGCCCCGCGCGCGCACCTTCGCCCTGCTCGAAGGAATGGTCGCGACCGCCCGGCTGAACGGCTAGGCCGCTCGGACGCCCTCACCCTCGGTGGACGAAAGGCCTCTGGACGACGCCGCGGGCCCCCGCTAGGTTGAGCGCATTCGCAGTCGTCGGAGAGGTGGGGGCATGTCTCACGTGGTGGCAACAGGGGCCGGGAAGGCCATGATGGAGCGTCGGAACGACCCGACGCACGATTACATCCTCGAGCTCACCGGCAAGGAGCGACCCCGCGTCCTCTTCGTCGGCACGGCCACGGGTGACGACAGCGCGTACATCGTGAGCTTCTACTCCACCTACGACTCCGACAGGTGCGCGCCGCACCACCTGCCGCTCTTCCACCGCGCGGTCGACGACCTCGCCGGCTTCCTCAAGGGCTTCGACGTGATCCACGTCGGCGGCGGCAACACCGCGAACATGCTCGACGTGTGGAAGCGTCAGGGCCTCGACGAGATCATGCGCGAGATGTGGGAGGACCCCGACTCGAACGTGGTGTTCACCGGAGGCAGCGCCGGGGGCATCTGCTGGTTCGAAGGCGGCACCACCGACAGCTACGGCCCCACCCTGCAGGTCCTTCCCGAGGGACTCGGGTTCCTGCACGGCAGCTTCTGCCCGCACTACGACGCCGAGGACCAGCGCCGTCCGCTGTTCCACGCCTCTCTGCTGAGCGGCGAGCTCTCCACCGGGTACGCGGTCGGCAACCTCCAGTCCCTGCACTTCGAGAACTCCACCTTCGTGACCGCGGTCAGCCCCGTGGAGGACGCCCTCGCCCTGCGCGTCGAAGCCATCGACGGCAAGATCGTCGAGACCGAACTCCCCACGACGGTGCTCGCCGGGAACGCCCCGATCGTGAAGGGACCGTCGTCATGAACGACAACGTGTGGATCCTCGTCGCCGAGCTGATCGTCGTCATCGGCGCCATCTACATGGGCACCCGCACGAGCGGGATCGGGCTCGGCGTGTGGGGGCTGGTCGGCGTGGCCGTCCTCATCTTCTTCTTCGGCGAGGCGCCGGGCAATGCGCCGGTCGATGCGGTCTTCATCGTCATCACCGTCATCACCGCCGCATCGACCATGCAAGCCGCCGGCGGCATCGACTGGATGGTGTCGGTCGCGGCGAAGGTGATCAGACGCAGGCCGAGATCCGTGGTCTTCCTCGCCCCGGCGATGTCGTTCCTCTTCACGGTGGGTGCCGGAACGGGGAACATCTTCTACCCGTTGCTGCCCGTCATCTACGACGTCTCGTATCAGCAGAAGATCCGTCCGGAGCGGGCACTCTCGGTCTCCGCCGTCGCCTCGCAGGTCGGCATCCTGTGCTCCCCCGTCTCCGCAGCCACCGCCTCGATGGTGGTGCTGCTCGCCCCTCAGGGAGTCGACCTCGGCGGGCTGCTGCTCATCATGTGGCCGGCCTCGATCGTCGGGCTCTTCGTCGCCGCACTCGTCATGATGCGTCACGGCAAGGACCTGGAGGACGACCCCGAGTTCCAGAGGCGCCTGGCCGATCACCAGATCAAGCCGCCGGAGACCGACGCCCACGAGAAGAAGCTGCCGTCGACCGCCGTCCTCTCCGCCTCGCTGTTCCTGGCCGGCGTCGGCGTGATCGTGCTCTTCGGCCTGTTCGAGAATCTGCGTCCGGTCATCGGCACCGACGACGCCGGCGACCCGGTTCGACTCAGCGTCACCGTGATCATCGAGGTCGTTATGGGCATCATCGCCGCCCTGATCTTCGTCTTCTGCAAGGTGAAGGCGGCCGACGTGCCCAAGCAGCCCACGTTCCCCGCCGGCATCGTCGGCGCCATCGCGCTCTTCGGCATCGCCTGGCTGGCGAACACGTTCGTCGCCGCGAACCAGACCCTCATCGTCGACGGACTCGGCTCGGTGGTCTCCGGGTCTTCGGCTTTCCTCGGCGCGCTGCTGTTCGCGCTGGCGCTGTTCGCAGTCGCGATGCTCACGACCAGCCAGTCGAGCGCCACGAACGCGATCGTGCCGATCGGCATCACGATCGGCCTGCCCGCCTCGCTCCTGGTGGGGCTCTGGCCGGCGGCGATGGGCATCTACACGCTGCCGGCCAACGGCAGCCAGGTCGCGACCGTGGCGTTCGACCAGACGGGAACCACCAAGATGGGCAAGTTCGTCTTCGACCACTCGTTCCAACTGCCGAACCTCATCTACGTGGCCGTGGCGATCATCGTGGGCGTGCCGCTCTCGTTCCTGTTCACGTGAGCTGAGCGGTCGTCCACGACATGACCGACGGCGTCGACCGGACCGCACTGCGACAGTTCCTGCTCGGGTTGGCGCAGGGCATGAACGCCTCGGCCGAATCGGTCGACCGCATCCGCGACACGATGACCGACGTCGCGAAGGCCTACGGCGGCGGTGACGCCGACTTCGTCGTCCTGCCGACGATCATCCTCGTCGAGACCGGGGAGTCGGAGGAAGCCCGCGTCGCGATCCGCTCCGCCACGAACGCCTCTTTCCGCTTCGATCAGATCGCCGCGCTGTACGAACTGATCGGCCAGGCGCGGACGGGGGCGATCCCGCCACTCGACGGCATCAGACGACTGAACGAGATCGGAGCCATGCGCCCGCGGCTCGACTGGTTCACGCGCACCCTGGGTCACGCCATCCTCACCACCGGGCTCGCCCTGCTACTCGCGCCGACCTGGCAGGGCGTGATCGTCGCGTTCGTGCTCGGCTTCGGTATCGGGCTGCTCAAGCTGGTGCGGTCGCCGACACTCCAGCTGATCCTGCCCATCGCCGCCGCGTTCGTGTGTGCGGCGGCGGTCTTCCTCCTGGCCGAGGTGATCGAGATCGGCGATCCGATCCGTCTTCTCATCGCGCCGCTGGTGACGTTCCTCCCCGGCGGCGTGCTGACCACGGCGACGGTCGAGCTGGCGGCCGGACAGATGATCTCCGGCGCCTCCCGCCTGGTCTACGGCTTCGTGCAGCTGGCCCTCCTGGCGTTCGGCATCCTCGCCGCCGGCACCGTGGTGGGAGTGGAGTCGCGATCGTACGAACCGTTGGAGGCCACCTCCCCCCTGCCGTGGTGGGTGGCGATCATCGGCATCCTCGTCTTCGCGCTCGGCAACTATCTGCATTTCTCGGCGCCGCCCTCGACCTTCGGCTGGGTGCTGATCGCCCTGGTCGTCGCGTATTCGGGGCAGTGGGCAGGCAACGAGTTCGTCGGCCCCACGGTCGGAGGTTTCGTCGGCGCGCTCGTGATGACCCCCGTCGTCTTCTGGATCGCGGGGCTCCGGCACGGCGCGCCGTCGCAGCTCACGTTCCTGCCGGCGTTCTGGCTGCTCGTCCCCGGAGCGGCCGGTCTGGTCGGACTCACCGAGGCGGTCGCCACCGACGGCGGACTCTCCGACTTCGTCGCGGCCCTCGTCTCGGTCATGTCGATCGCCCTCGGTGTGCTCATCGGCACCGCGCTGTACCGCGTCGTGCATCATGGTGCGGAAGAGATCGTGCAGTTCGCCGTGGCCCTGCCCGCGCCCGACGAGACCACGTCTACTCCGAGATTCTGGTCACGGCTCACGGCTCCGTGGCGTCGGTCGGCCGACCGCTGACGCGACCGGACGGCGCAGAGTCCGGCATCCCTCCCCCGGGTATCACCGGCACTCCCTCCCCTTGGCTTGCCCCTCTGGCTTGCCCCTCTGGCTTGCCCCTCTGAGATTTCGGAATATCGTAGGGGTGGGGACCTGGGGAGGTAGGGTGTCGGCATTTGTCGCGCAGGGGGACGGACATATACCGCGAGTGTCGGCGCACGCCATCAGTCGTCCACGACTGATCGCCGCGCTCGAGACCGAGACGCCGTTGACGCTGGTCCGGTCGGCATCGGGGTCGGGCAAGACCACCGCCCTCGTCGATTGGGCGGCCGCGACCACCTCACGTGTCGTGTGGATCACCGTGACGCCTTCCATCGCGACCGGCGACGCCCTCGCCCGCGCGCTGCTGCGGGTACTGCCGGGCACGGCTCCCGCGCACTCCGCCGCCGCGGAAGACGGCTGGGCCGCCGTGACCTCGCGTCTGTGCGACGTGGACGGTCCACTGGTCGTGGTGCTCGATGATGCGGCCGCCGTGGACCGCGAGGGCGTGTTCGCACTGTGTCGAGCCGTCGCCACCACCCCGCTGACCCGCCTGATCGTCGCCACGAACCGCCCCAGCCCCTTCGACAGCGAGGGCCTCGACCTCGTGATCGACACGACGCTCCTGGCCCCCGAAGAGCTCATGTTCGACGCCGAGGAGATCCGCCGGGCGCTCGATGTCGACGAAGACACGGCCATCGCCACGCGCGAAGCGACGGGAGGGTTCCCCGCTCTCATCCGTGCGCTGGCCCTCCGCGGCGCCGGAACGGACGCGGTGTCGTTGCGCGCCGCCACCACCGTGATCGAGGACTACCTGCAGGATCGGCTCGCCGAATGCGCCTTCGATCGGCAGACCCTGCAGGGCCTGTTGCGGATCAGCGTCACGGAGTCGGTCGACGTTCCGCTCGCGGTGGCGCTGACGGGTGACGCCGAGATCCCCAGAGCCCTGGACCAGGCCGAGACGTTCGGCTTCGGTCGCTGGGCCGCCGACGGGCGCAGCGCCTTCGCCCTGACGCCGCTCACGCGAGGCATGCTGCGCCGCGAGCTCCGCCGGGTCGCTCCGCACGAGATCCCCCAGCTGCGGCGCATCGCGGCAGAAGGTGCGGTGCGCCGCGACCTCCCGCTCGAGGGACTCCGCCTCGCCCTGGAGGACGACGACCTGCGCCTCGCGACGCACGTCACGATGTCGGGATGGAACCGGCTGCTCCACCGTGATCGGAATGCGGTGGTCGAGCTGCTCGGGGATGTGCCCGTGGCGCGGCTCAAGCGGGAGCCCCTCGTGGCCATGCTGCTCGGGATGTGCCTCAAACCCAACCGGCTCCGACGCCAGCGCGGGCTCCAGCTGCTGCGCATGGCGGTGGCGGCGGCGAACGCCCGCCGCACGACGCTCTCGGCCACGGAGCGGATCTTCATCTGGGCGGCCGAGAGCGCGTCGCTGCGAGCCATCGGTCGACCGGAGCGGGCGGCCCAGGTGGCGGCGCGCGCACTGGCGCTGTTCCACGAGACCCCCGAATCGCAGTGGCAGCAGTACGCCCGCGACATGCCGCTGCTGTGCACCCATCTGGGCATCTCGCTCTATTACGGCGGAGAGCAGGATGAGGCCATCCGGCTGTGGGAGGAGGCCACCGCCCTGGCCGCGGCGCACGGGAGCACCAACGCCTTCCACGGGATATGCCTCCTCGCCGGGGTCCACGCCCTGAACGGGGATCTGCCGGAGGCGCGTCATTATGTCGGTCTCATCCGCGACGGCGAATGGGACCCGGTGCTCCTCGACAGCTATCGGGGCACCTACTACCGGGTGGCCGAGGCGATGCTCGCGGTCGAGGACGGCGACATCGCCGCGGCGAAGCGGCACATCCGCTTCTTCGAGCCGTACCGGGCGACGAGCGAGCACTGGACGACGATGGCCTCCGTGGAGGCATGGATCGCTCTGCACGAGGGTGAGGCCGCTGCCGGACTGGAGCGCCTGGAGTCGTTCGTCCGTCTCCGGGGAAAGGAGGCGAGTGCACCTCACGTGCGCCACGCCCTGTCGCGCCCGAGGACGCTCCTGCACCTCGCCCTCGGTGATGTGAGCACCGCCAGGAACATCGTGCAGCGGGATACGCTTCCCGACCGCTTCGGCACGGTCCTCAAACGGGCGCGTCTGGCACTCGTCGACGGCAGGACCGCCGACGTGGTCCGGCTTCTGGGGCAGACCCGCCTGCGCCCGTCCACCGCCCGAGAGCGCGCCGAAGCAGCGGCCGTGCACAGCGCCGCGCTGCACCGGGTGTCCGCTGCGGCCGCGCAGCCGTCGAGCGAGGCCCTGAACGCCCAGCTCACCGACCGGGGACTCACCACCCCGCTCGTGCTCCTGGGCGCCGAGGACTTCGGCGCCGTGCGATCCGATCTCGACCCCACCGGTCGGGCGACCTTCCCGCTACGATCGGCGCTGCCGTCGTTCGCGACCCGGCCACGACTGTCATCCCGCGAGCAGATCGTGCTGCGCGCCCTGACGTCGGGAGCGCCGCTGCCGGCGATCGCCGACGAGCTCCGCGTCTCGCAGAACACGCTCAAGACCCAGCTCCGCAGCATCTATCGCAAGCTCGGCGCCCACAACCGCGCCGAGGCGATGGAGCAGGCGGCGCGCCACGGCCTGCTCGCGGAGTGACCCGCGGTCCCGCGGGAACGCGGAAGGCCTCGTCCGTTGCATGCGACGGACGAGGCCTTTCCCGTGTCCGCTAGACCTGCGCCCGGCGACGACGCACGATCAGCAGCACGGCACCGCCGAGCAGCAGCGCGATCGCGAGAGCCAGCACCCACGGGGCCAGCAGGCCGCCGGTGAGAGCGAGCGGCGTGAGCACCGGGTTCTCGGTCACGCTCGTCGGCGGAGTGATCGTCTCGCCACCGGGAGGCGTGGCCGTCCCCACGGCCACGTTGCGCAGATTCGCTCCGGCGGCGTCGGCGTGCACGGTCACGGAGTACGTGATCGTGACGCTCTCGCCCTCGGCGAGACTGCCGGACCAGCGCAACTGCGTGCCTTCCACCGTGGGAGCGGCCACCGTGCGTGCGGATGCCGTGCCGTCGCCCACGACGGCGGTCGCGCCGGCGCGGAGGTCGGCGTGCCGCAGCACTCCGGAGAGATCATCCGTGATGACGACCTCGTCGAGGCCCGTCTCGCCGGTGTTCGTGCCGACGAGCGTGTACGTGACGACGCTTCCCGTGGCGACGGCCGTACCCGTTCCGGGATCGGCGGTCTTGACGAACGCGAAGCCGGGGGTGCCGACAGGGTTCTCCGTCGTGACGGGCGGAGGCGTGATCACCGCACCACCCGGCGGGGTGGCGGTACCGGAGACCGTGTTCGCGATCGTCGCACCGCCCGCGTCGCCGTTCACGGTGACCGAGTACGTGATCGTGACGCGCTGGCCCACGGCGAGAGCGCCCGTCCAGGTGAGCGCGTCGCCGTCCACGACAGGAGCCGGGGCTGACCCGTCGACCACCGTCGCGGTGGCGTCGCCGTTGTAGGCGGCGTGGGCGAGCACTCCCGACAGGTCGTCACCGATGCTCACAGGCGCCAGTGCGGTCTCACCGGTGTTCACGCCGGTCACCGTGTAGGTGATGACGCTGCCGGGGTCGACCCGGGTTCCCGAGGAGGGGTCGGCCGACTTGCGCACCTCGAAGCCGGGCTCGTTCACCGGATGCTCCGTCGTCGCGGGAGGCGTCTCGATCGGCGGCACACCTCCCGGCGGGGTCGCCGAGCCCGAGACCGAGTTCGCGATGACCGTTCCCCCGGCGTCGGCCTGCACGGTCACGGAGTACGTGATCGTGACGGTCGCACCGACGGGGAGGACACCATCCCACGACAGCCGGTCACCGGTCACCACAGGGGCGGTCGCCGCGGTGGTGCCGATCCTGGCGGTCGCGTCGCCGTTGTAGTCGGCGTGCGAGACCACTCCCGAGAGGTCGTCGACGATCGTGACCGGGTCGAGGATCGTCTCGCCGGTGTTCACGCCCGTCACCGTGTAGGTGATGACACTGCCGGGGTCGACCGCGGTGCCCGCCGCCGGATCGGCGCTCTTCGACACCGAGAATCCGGGCACGTTGACGACGTTCGTCGTGATGCCGGGCGGCGGGGTGATGACCGATCCTCCCGGAGGGGTCGCGGTCGCGGTCGCACTGTTCTCGAGCACGGACCCCACGCCGTCCGCCCCGACCGTGACGGAGTACGTGACGGTGACGGTCTGGCCGACCGCGAGCGCGCCCGACCAGCGGAGCTTCGCTCCGGCGACGGACACCGCACCGGCGGGCTGCCCGCCGATCACGGCCACGGCATCGGAGTTGTACGACGCGTACGGCAGCACCTTCGACAGGTCATCCGTGATCTCGACCGGGTCGAGGGCGGTCTGACCGGTGTTGACGGCCGTCAGCGTGTAGGTGAGCACGTCACCGGGGTCCACGGCGGTGCCCGGTGCCGGATCGGCCGTCTTGGCGAACGTGAAGCCGGGTGCGTTGACCGGGTGCTCCGTCGTCGAGGGCGGCGGGGTGATCGGCGTGCCCGGGGTCGTCGGGCTGTCGGGGTCGCTCGGGTCCGTCGGGATCAGCGGAGTCGCCGTGCCCGTCGCCGTGTTGGCGACCGTCTCGCCACCGGCGGTCGGATCGACCGTCACCGAGTAGACGATGACGACGTCCTGACCCGGGCGCAGCATTCCGCTCCAGGACAGGGCCCCGCGAGCCACGCTCACGTCCCCGCGGGTGGCGGTCACGTCGTCGTTGTACGACGCGTGGGCCAGCGCACCGCGCAGGTCGTCGGCGATCGAGGCCGGGTCGAGCACAGTGTCACCCGTGTTGGTGCCGGTGACCGTGTAGGTGATGACGCTGCCGGGATCGACGCGCGTCCCGGTGACGGGATCGGCCGACTTGGTCACCGTGAATCCGGGGGTGGCGACCGGGTGCTCCGTCGTCGACGGGGGCGTCGTCACCGGGGTTCCCGGTGTGGTCGGGCTGCCCGGGTCCGTCGGGTCGACCGGAATGAGGGGTGTGCCCTCACCGGTGACGGTGTTGCGCAGCAGCACACCGGTGGCATCCTCGTCGACCGCGACCGTGTAGGTGATCTCGACCCGAGCGCCGGGAGCGAGCGTCCCGTTCCAGGTCAGGGTGGTGCCGTCGAGGGCGATCGCGCCGGTCGAAGCGGTCGCGTCGTCACCGTACCGGGCGTGCGCGAGCACGGCCGACAGGTCGTCGACGATCGTCGCCGGATCGAGCGTCGTGTTGCCCGTGTTGACACCCGAGATCGTGTAGGTGATCGTGTCACCCGCACGCACGGCGGTACCGGAGGCCGGGTCAGCGGACTTCACGACCTCGAAGCCGGTGTCCACGACCGGGTGGTTCGTCTCCACCGCCGGCGGGACGATCGGCGTTCCCGGGGTCGAGGGACCGGCGGGGTCGGTCGGGTCGACGGGGATCTGCGGCGTGGCGGTGCCGGTGGCGACGTTGTGCAGCAGCGCCTTCTGGACACCCGCGTCGACGGTCACCGAGTAGCGGATCGTGACGGAGGCTCCGCGGGGCACCTCACCCGACCAGGTCAGCGTGCTGCCGGTGACGGTGACGGAGCCGCGGTCGGCGGTGACGTCGTCGTTGTAGCCGGCGTCGTCGAGCACACCCGAGAGGTCGTCGACGATGCGGGCCGGGTCGAGGTCGGTGTCACCGGTGTTGGTACCGGTGATCGTGTACGTGACCGTGTCGCCGGCCGAGACCGCCGTGCCCGACGCGGGATCGGCGGACTTGCTGATCGTGAAGCCCGACCCGATGACCGGGTGCTCGGTGGTGACGGTCGGCGGGACGATCGGCTCGCCCGGCACCTCCGGCCCCTCGGGATCACCGGGCTTCGGCGTGGTCGGCGTCGCGGTGCCGGTGACGGAGTTCTTCAGGATCTCTCCCGAAGCGTCCGCATCCACGGTCACGGAGTACGTGATGGTCACAGCCTGCCCGGGGGCGAGCGCGCCGGTCCAGGCGAGGTCGTCACCGGTGATGGTGGCGGCGCCCGTGGTGAGAGGCGTGCCGGCGACCGAGGTCGCGATGTCGGAGTTGTAGGCGGCGTGCGCGAGCACACCGGACAGGTCGTCGGCGATCGACGCGGGGTTCAGCGTGGTCGCGCCCGTGTTGGTCCCGGTCACCGTGTACTCGATGACCTGACCCGGCTCCACGACCGTTCCCGCTGCGGGGGTGGAGGTCTTGGCGACGGTGAAGCCCGCGACGGGGTGCTCGGTGGTCACGGGCGGGGTGACGGGCGGAGGGAGCGTGCCGGGCGGGGTGCCCGAGGCGGTGACGCTGTTGGCGATCCGCTCACCCTCGACGCCGGCGTCGACGATGACCGAGTAGGTCACGGTGAGCACCTGACCGGGCTCGAGCGCACCTGTCCAGGCGAGGTCGTCACCTGTGACGGTGGCGGCCCCAGACGCCACGGGCGTGCCGTCGATCTCGGTGACGACATCACCCTGGTACTCGGCGAACGCGAGCACGCCGGAGAGGTCGTCGTTCACCTGCACGGGGTCGAGGACCGTGTTCCCGGTGTTCTCGGCCTCGACCGTGTACGTGAGGCGCTGGCCGGCCTGCACGGCGAGGCCGTCGGCGGGATCGGACGTCTTGCGCAGAGCGAGGCCGGGCACGAGTCGCACGTTCGTGAACGTGCACGTGACGTCGGTGCCGCGCGAGCCCGACGGCTGCGTCACCTCGCCCGAGGCGGTCACCGCCACCGGGGTCGTGGTCCCGTTGGGGTTCACCTGCACGCAGTCCAGCGACTCGGCGTACCGGGTGCGATCCGTCGTGCCGGATGCCGCCTCGGACAGGCGGAAGGTGTCGCCCTGGTTGGTGAAGACCGGGCCCGCGTAATCGGGCTGCAGGCCCGTGCGCTCTCCGCGCGTGGTGGCGTCGGTCTGCGCGACCTGGTAGCCGGCGGGCGACTGCACACGCAGCGCGAACTGGTCGGTGGCCGAGTGGCGCCCCGCGGGGAGGTCCTTCTTCAGCGTGAGGGTGTTCGGGAAGGTGCAGCTGGACATGTCGGTGGGAGCGAAGGACCCGAGCGACGTGGTGTTGACGGTCTGCCCGCGGGGCAGGTCGACCTCGATGATGCGGTTTCCGCCACCGGACGCGGAGACGAAGATGTGCCCGAGGTTTCCGAACGCGATGCCGTTGCCCTGCACACCGGCACCCATGTCGTGCACCTGCTTGGCCTCGATGGTGGCCGTGCTCGGCGTGACCGTGGCGGGCAGGTCGGCGGAGTAGATGAAGTTGTCCGCGACCAGGACGAGCTGACCCGAGGCACTGAAGGCCATGTCGCCGTTGGCGCCGAACGCGCTGCTGCCGGCGGTCGGGCGCAGGGTTCCGACCTGCACGTAGGTCTGCGGCGTGAGGTTCTCCTCCCACGCGTAGATGTTGATCGCGCCGTTGATCGTGCCGCTGGCGAAGTAGTAGACGCCCGTGTCGGGGTGCACGGCGCCACGCAGCACCGACGAGTTGAGGGTGAACGACGTGCGCGTGGTGACGTCGGTCACACGGTCGTGCTTGGCCAGCACCTTGCTTCCGGCGGCGTTGGTGACCGTGTAGGCGTACTGGCCGCTGGACGAGATGCCCAGGGCGTTGTTGGAGTGGTCGACGCCGAGGGTCGTGGCACCGAGCGTTCCCCCTTCGCCGGGGGCACCGCCCTGCTCGTTCACGACGAACTCGCGCACCTCGGTCGCGCTCTGCACGTACACCGCTCCGGGGGTGCAGAGGAACGGATCAGCCGCAGCTGCCGGCGCTGCCGTCAGCGTCCCGCCGATGAAGACCATCGACGAGGCGACGAGCGCCGTGCTCACGGCGCCGCCGATCAGCCTTCTCGCGCGGCCCCGCCAGCGGCTGCGCCGCTCGGACGGAAGGCCATCGGATGTGCGGTCCTTGCGGGCAACACGAAACGCCATGACTGTCTCCCCATTCATCGCTTCCCCGGCGCGCACTCGCGCACGGAAGCCCCCGCCCCCTCAGGCGACCGCCGAGCACCATTCGGGCATGGTGAACTCGGTCCGGGCCACCGCCAGCCTGCCCGTCGGCCGAGACGCGATCCTGCCGATCCCGGAGAATTCACCCCGTCTTTTCACCCCGTACGACGGCTTCCCCCGATCACGCGAAGAGGGGCGCACCGACGACTCCGGCGCGCCCCTCCGCAGCGTGGCTACTGCCGGGACCCGATCTCGTCGATGGGACGGGTGCGCATGGTCGCCGTGGTCCCGACCCACATCGCCACGAGCGCCAGCGCGCCCATCGCCCCGACGATCAGGAACGACCCCAGCACGGGCAACGCGGGGATCGGCTGCCCCGAGATGCCCATGCTCACGCCGATGAGCGGAGGGATCGCGACGACCACGCCGAACACCATCGCGATCACCGCCACGAGCACGGCCTCGATCCGCATCATCGAGCGCACCTGCCCGCGGGACGATCCGATCAGCTGCAGCAGAGCCAGCTCCCGTGAGCGCTCACCCGTCGCCATGACGAGCGTGTTCACCACGGCGATCGCGATGTAGCCGAGGATCACCAGCAGGGCGACGAGGTTCACCCACCCGTTCTGGGCGTGCGCTCCGGCCCCCGCGGCCCCCTGCCCCGATCCGTCGGTCACGAGCAGACCGCGCGCCTCCAGCGCGGCCCGGACCTCGCCGGTCGCCGCCTCGTCGACCGCCACGAGCGCGAAGGCATCGAGACCCGTCGTGGTGTGGGCTCTGACCTCTTCGGCGGCCATGGTGAGGTCGCCGAAGCCCAGACCCCGCTCGTACACCGCGACGACCGTGGCCTTCAGCGGCGAACCGTCTCCGAGGTGTCCGACGACCGTGCCGCCGATACCCAGCCCGAGCGTCTGCGCGGCATCCGTGCTCACCGCGACCGTCGCGATGCCGTCGAGGTCGGCGAGCGATCCTTCGCGCACGCGGAGATCGAGACTGTGCGCGATGTTCTCCGGGTCGACGCCCTGCAGCACATGCTCGGCACGCTCCAGCTTGCCCTCGAAATCGAACGAGTCCACCACCGCCGCGCTGAGTGCGACCCCTGACGCCTCGGTCACCCCCGGCATCTCGCGGATCACGTCGACCGCCTCCGGCGAGAGTCCCGACGGCGCGGCCACCCGCAGGTCGGCGATCACCCCGGCGCTGGCCTGGGTCGCCGCCTCCGCGGCGATGATCGACGGCGCCCCGATCTGCACGAGGCCCAGCCCGATGCCGAGAGCGACCGGCAGGATGGCCGACGCCAGCCGCCTGCTGTGCGCCGCGGCGTTCG
>NZ_DFQP01000092.1:21515-21671 GCF_002377845.1 Microbacterium sp. UBA3486 | reverse complement strand
GCCCCGTAGGCGATGAGCACGTCGAGGCTCCCGAGGTAGTCGACGAGAGCCGCGAAGAGCTCCGCCCGACGCTCCGAGACCCGTGCTTCGGCGCGCGAGCCGAACACCCAGCCGAGTCCGATCGCGGCAGCCGCGGCCGCCAGGAGGCAGACCGCG
>NZ_DFQP01000092.1:0-21264 GCF_002377845.1 Microbacterium sp. UBA3486 | reverse complement strand
AGGGCGAGGGCGGCCGGGGGCGAGACGAACGCGAGGAAGCCGACCGCTCCGACCGCGACGAGCGCTGCCACACCGAGCGGCTGCACCACCCGCAGCGGCAGGTTCTGCAGGTTCTCGACGTCGTCGACGAGAGCTGCGAGCACCTGTCCGCGGTCCGTCGCGCCGAGGCCCGCCGGCGACAGGGGGATGAGTCGGCGCACCATGTCGGCGCGGGTCGAGGCGAGCTGACGCAGCGCGGCATCGTGTCCGCTCAGGCGCTCCAGATAGCGGGTGACCGCGCGCGAGACGGCGAAGAAGCGCACACCGACGACGGCGATCGACAGCGGCACCAGCGAGTCGACGATCGATGCGCTCACGATCAGCCACCCGCTGACGGCGAGCAGACTCACGGCGGCGGCAGCCGAGAGCAGGCCCCAGATCAGACCCGGCACGAAGCGGCCGAGCGGCGGTTGCGCGAGTCGCAGGATGGCGCCGACCCGCTGACCGCGGGAATGCACGGTGTCGGTTGTGCGGGGTGCGGTCATGCGTTCACCCCCAGCTCCACGATCTGGTCCGCGATCTCCCGTGCGGTCCGACGGTGGGAGACGAGGAGGATCGTTGCCCCGGCATCCGCCTTCTCGCGCAGCGATCGCCACAGCCGGTCCTCGGTCTCTGGGTCGAGCGCACTCGACGGCTCATCGAGTGCGAGCACGCGCCCGGACGCCGATGCCTGGCGATACAGGGCTCGAGCGACAGCCACCCGCTGCGCCTGCCCACCCGACAGCCCCGCTCCCTGCACGCCGAGTTCCAGCGCGGGGTCGATGCCCTCGGCGCAGGCATCGTCGAGCGCATCGCGCACCCGGTCGGCGTCCGGCTCAGGATCACCGAGGGTGACGTTCGCCGCCACGGTCCCGCGCGTGAGGCCAGGTGCCTGTCCGGCCCAGGCGAGCCACACCGACGGCGCGATCCCCCGCACGTCCGCGCCGCCGTAGGACGCCGTCCCCTCGAACTCGACCGCGCCCCGGAGCGCGGCCAGCAGCGATGACTTCCCCGACCCGCTCGGCCCTTCGATGACCGTGATGGTCCCCGGCCCGGCTGCGAACGACACCGGCGGCAGGTCGCGCACCCGCAGACCCTCGACCACGAGGTTTCCGCCCTTCGCCGGTTCCCCCTGCATGACCGATTCCCGGATGCCGGGGGCTTCGACGGCGATTCCTCCGGCATCCGTCGAAAGCTCCTGCAGCCGTGCGCGCTCACCTGCCGCATCCAGCACCTCGAACACGTCCTCCGTCGCCGCAACCCCTTCGGCAGCAGCGTGGAACTGCACCCCCACCTGCCGGATGGGCAGGAACGCCTCGGGAGCGAGCAGCAGCACGAACAGCCCGACCTCGAGAGTCAGATCACCCGACAGCAGCCGGAAGCCGACCGACACCGCGATCAGGGCCACCGCGATCGAGGCCAGCAGCTCCATCGCGAAGCCGGACAGGAACGAGAACCGCAGCACCTTCATGGTCTCGCGGCGGTACTCGTCCGCGGTGACCTCGATGCGGTCGGCAGCGCGACGATCGCGCCCGAACAGTCGCAGCGTCGACAGCCCCTGCACCGTGTCGGCGAAGCGTGCCGCGAGGCGCTGCAGCGTCTGCCACTGCCGCGTCTGGACGGTGCGGGTCGCCATGCCGATCAGGATGAGGAACAGCGGGATCAGCGGCAGCGTGATCACCGCGGTGAGTCCGCTCGGCCAGTCCTGCCACCACATGACCGCGACGAGCACCGGCGTCGCGATCACGGTCAGCACGAGCTGCGGGATGTAGCGCGCGAAGTAGGCATCGAGCGCTTCGAGTCCGTGGCCCGCGGTCACCGCGAGCGCGGTCTGGTTACGTTGCGCGAGCCACCCTGGCCCGAGTTTCCCGACCGCCGCCACGAGCGCCGTGCGCAGCTGCATCCCCGTCTTGGCGGCCGCCCGTGTCCCCGCCGCATCAGAGGCAGCGATGAGCAGGCCTCGCAGCAGAGCCGTGAGCAGCAGCCAGAGCAGCGACGAGGTGACGTCCCGACCCGCGAGCGCCCCCGTGATCGCATCGGTCAACAGCCACGCGAAGGCGATCGTGACCGCGGTCTGGACGACGCCGATCAACGCGGATGCCGCGAGGAAACCCCTCGCGGCACCCGCGTATCTCAGCAGTCTCGGATCGACGGGTTTCACGCGTGTGCCGGAGCCCCCTCGATCGACTTCCGGGTGACCCGCTTGCGGAAGACCCAGTAGGTCCACGCCTGGTATGCGAGCACGAGCGGCATCGCGATCAAGGCCGTCCAGCTCATGATCTGCAGTGTGTACGGGGTGCTCGACGCGTTGGCGATCGTGAGGCTGTACGCCGGGTCGATCGTCGACGGCATCACGTACGGGAACAGCGCGGAGAAGAGCATGACCACGGCGAACAGCACCGTGAGCATCCCGGAGAAGAACGCCCACCCGTCGCGACGGACCATGGAGAGCCCGACAGCCGCGATCAGACTGACCGCCGCGAGCGCGCCGGCGCCGATGACCAGCCAGAGCAGCGGAGCCTCACGGCCCATCGCGATCGCGACCGTCCAGATCACCGTCGCGGCTGCGACGAGGATCGTCGGGATGGCGGCCTTCTTCGCGAGCTTCTGCGCGTCCTCGTGCACCTGACCATCGGTCTTGAGCGCCACGAACAGCACGCCGTGCAGGAAGAAGAGCAGCAGCGTGGTGACGCCGACCAGCAGTGCGTACGGGTTCAGCAGGGCGAAGAACCCGCCGACGTAGATGTGGTTCTCATCGATGGCCACGCCCTGCACGATGTTGCCGAACGCGACGCCCCACAGCAGTGCGGGAACGACCGAGCCGATGACGATCATCCGGTCGAAGCCGGCCTTCCACTTCGCGCTGTCACGCTGGTGTCGGTACTCGAACGAGACACCGCGCAGGATCAGCGCGAGCAGGATCAGCAGCAGCGGCAGGTAGAAGCCGCTGAACAGCGTGGCGTACCACTCGGGGAACGACGCGAACAGCACGGCGCCGGCCACGATGACCCAGGTCTCGTTGAGGTCCCAGACCGGGCCGATCGTGTTGATCACCTGTCGGCGCGAGACGTCGTTCTTGCCGAGGAACGGCAGGGACATGCCGACACCGAAGTCGAAGCCGTCGAGCACGAAGTAGCCCACGAAGAAGAAGGCGACGATGAAGAACCAGAGTGTTGCGAGATCCATGATGCTCCTCCCTCTCAGTAGACGACCGACGGCAGCTGGGCCGTCTCGTCATGCGGCTTCTCTTCGGTGTCGGGCCCCTTCTGGGCAGCCCGGATGATGAGGCGGATCTCGACGACGGCGAGCGCCGCGTAGATCGCCGTGAACGCGATGAGCGATATCAGCACTTCGAGGCCGCTGACGCCCGGCGAGACGCCGTCCTGCGTCGTCATCAGCCCGAACACGATCCAGGGTTGCCTTCCCATCTCGGTGAAGACCCAGCCCATGATGTTGGCGGCCAGCGCGAGCGGGAACGACCAGATCGCGACCTTCCACATCCACGGTGCGACCGGCTTCTTGGCGCCCTTGCGGGTGACCCAGAGGCCCGCGACGGCGACGAGCGCTGCGGCGATGCCCAGGCCGATCATCCAGCGGAAGGCCCAGTACGTGATCCACAGGATCGGGGCGAAGTCGGTCAGACCGGTGGAGGCGTACGTCTGGGCGTACTCGGCGTTCAGATCGTTGATGCCGTGCACGCACGCGTCGAGCGTGTGGGTCGACAGCAGCGAGAGCAGATACGGCACGCGGATCGAGAACAGCTCGGAGCTGCCGTCCGGTGTGCCGAGCGTGAAGATGCTGAAGGAGGCGTCCGGGCCGCACACCGTGTTGAAGGTCGCCTCGGCGGCGGCCATCTTCATCGGCTGCGCGGCGTACATCGCGAGGCCGAGCTGGTCGCCCGTGAGCACGACGCCCGCGGTGGAGACGATCATGGCCCACAGCCCGAACTTCAGCGAGATGCGCATGGTGTCGAAGTGCTGACCGCGGGACAGGTGCCAGGCCGAGACCGAGATGACGACACCGGCGGCGAACATGAACGCGCCGAAGATCGTGTGCGGGAACGCGGCGAGCGCGACCGGGTTGGTCAGCAGCGCCCAGAAGTCGGTCAGCTCCGCGCGGTTGGTCGCCTCGTTGAACGTGTAGCCCACCGGGTTCTGCATGAAGGCGTTGGCGGCGATGATGAAGTACGCCGAAAGGATGCTGCCGATCGAGACGCACCAGATCGTGGCGAGGTGCAGCTTCTGCGGAAGCTTGTCCCAGCCGAAGATCCACAACCCGATGAAGGTCGCCTCGAAGAAGAAGGCCAGCAGTCCCTCGAATGCGAGCGGAGCACCGAAGACGTCGCCGACGAAGCGGGAGTAGTCCGACCAGTTCATGCCGAACTGGAACTCCTGCACGATGCCGGTGACCACGCCCATGGCGAAGTTGATCAGGAAGATCTTGCCGAAGAAGCGGGTCAGGTGCAGGTACTGCACCTTCGCGGTGCGCACCCACGCCGTCTGGAAGATCGCGGCGACCAGCGCCATGCCGATCGTCAGCGGCACGAAGAGGTAGTGGTAGACGGTCGTCAGCCCGAATTGCCATCGGGCCAGAGCGAGCGGATCAAGCCATTCCATGCACGACTCCTGTTCTGTGGTGCCGCTGCGTCGTGCGGTGACGCGGCGGCTCCGTTCCCTCGACCAGCGGCGCGGTGGTGTCGCGCAGCTG
The DNA here is from genome assembly GCF_002377845.1 of Microbacterium sp. UBA3486. Lineage (NCBI taxonomy): Bacteria > Bacillati > Actinomycetota > Actinomycetes > Micrococcales > Microbacteriaceae > Microbacterium > Microbacterium sp. UBA3486. The sequence continues at coordinate 16,539 of NZ_DFQP01000092.1, read as the reverse complement.
CACGGTGCAGTCCGATGCGAGGACAGCATCACGCACGCACTCGGCTTCGAGTGGTCCGCCTGCCTCGTTCAGGACGCCTTGCATGAGTTCGAGGTGCACGCGGCACAGCATCGGGCGGTCTTCCGATCGTCCGGCGGCATGCGGACACGGGCTGAGGTCGACGGTGAGCCGACGGTCGTCGAGGACGGGCTCGAATCCGCTCTCCTCGAGGTGCTCCACGAGCGCGTCGAGCTGATAGGTGGCTTCTCGGCCGAGTCCGGACGCCACGGCATCCGGGAGCATGCTCCGCATCAGGTCCCCACGGCGGGCGGCGGCCTTGGCCTTGTCCCGCGCCACCGGACTGGAAGCTCCGGGCGCCCCGGTGGCGGCGCTGTACAGCGTGCGCGGCCGCCCTCTCGTGGTGCGGTGCTCGATCGTGGGGATCACGTAGCCGCCCTCGATCAGGCGCTGCAGGTGCTCGCGGACCGTGTTGGCGTGGAGCCCCGTGGCGTCGCACAGTTCGGTGATCGAGAGCTCTCCTCGGGTCTGCGAACTTCCCGCTTCGAAGAGCAAGTGCAGGATCTGCACCCGGGAGTAGCTCGAGATCGGCCCGCACACGGGCCCGCCGTTGGCCATGAACCCAGTATCCCGCGACGCTGCGAGTTTGCCGAGAGGTATGGCCGTGAATAAACACCTGGCCGATAGGGATGTCTGATGCCGGCGATAGCCTGGGGGCATGGCCACCCGGAAACCCGCTCCTCCCGCGTACGTGTGCACGGAATGCGGGTGGACGACCGCGAAGTGGGTCGGCCGCTGCGGCGAGTGTCAGCAGTGGGGAACGGTGCAGGAACAGGCGGCGCAGACCGGCATCCTCCGTCGCGTCGGCCCCGTCGCCCCGACGGCCGACCGTGCCGCTCGGCCCATCACGCAGATCACGACGCAGGATGCTCCGCGGCGCTCGAGCGGCGTCGGCGAGTTCGACCGTGTGCTCGGTGGCGGCATCGTGCCCGGCGCCGCCATCCTGCTCAGCGGAGAGCCGGGCGTCGGCAAGTCGACGCTGCTGCTCGAGGTCGCCGCCCAGGCCGCGCGCGGCGGGCGGCGCGTGCTCTACGCGAGCGCCGAGGAGTCCCCTGGCCAGGTGCGCCTGCGCGCCGAACGTACCGGCGCCCTGCACGACGAGCTCTACCTCGCCAGCGAGACCGATCTGGCGACGATCCTCGGCCACATCGACGAGGTCAAGCCCCAGCTGGTGATCGTCGACTCGGTGCAGACCGTCTCGTCGTCGCTGATCGACGGTGCCGCCGGGCAGCCGAGCCAGGTGCGCGAGGTCGCGGCCACCCTGATCCGCATCGCCAAGGACCGCGATCTGCCGATCATCATCGTCGGCCACGTCACGAAAGACGGTCAGGTCGCCGGTCCCCGCGTGCTCGAGCACCTGGTCGACGTCGTCTGCCACTTCGAGGGCGACCGACAGACCTCGCTGCGCTTCATCCGCGCGCTCAAGAACCGCTTCGGCCCCACCGACGAGGTCGGCTGCTTCGAGATGACCGGAGACGGCATCGCCGAGGTGCCCGACCCCTCGGGCCTGTTCCTCTCGCAAGGGGCCACCGAGCCGGGTACCTGCGTCGCGATCTCGCTCGAAGGACGACGTGCGCTCCCTGTCGAGGTGCAGGCGCTGACGGTTCCCAGCAACGCACCGAATCCTCGCCGCATCGTGCACGGCCTCGACTCCTCACGGGTGGCGATGGTGCTGGCGATCCTCGAACGGCGCGCAGGCGTGCCCACCGGCAGCCTCGACGTGTACGTGTCGACGGTCGGCGGCGTGCGCTTCACCGAACCGGCAGCCGACCTTGCGATCGCCATCGCCGTGGCCGGTTCCATCCAACAGATATCGGTGCCGCGCACCGTCGCGGCGGTGGGCGAGCTCAGTCTCGCGGGCGAGATCCGTCCGGTGACCCAGGCGGCACAGCGGCGGTCCGAGGCTGCGCGTCTCGGCTACGAGCAGGTGGTCGACGATCGCTCGAAGACGCTCCGCGCCGCGCTCGGCGATGTGCGGGCGCGCAACACCTCACGCCGCGCCGACCGCGACATCCCGCCGTTCTGACCGGTACCGCGCCGACGGGAGGCTGGGCTCAGGCGTCGAGCGCCTTGAGCAGTTCGGCGGGGTCCGCCTGCATCGGGTGGGGCCCTGCGATGTCGAGGAAGACCGTGGTGATCGGATGCGCCGCCAGGAACTTCCGCAGCCACTCCGCGCTGTAGATGCCCACGCCCGGCGGCAGATTGGCCGGCTTGTTCTTCGCGTCGCTGAACAGCAGCAGCGCGAGGTCACCGGTCTTCGGGTCACGGTAGGTCCACACCTCGCCGCTGTCGAGCGGGTTGTCACGCGCCCCGGGCTTGATCAGCGGCACGACGGTGGTGCCGTGACGGAGAGCGAGAGCGACCGCGGCGACGTCCTGCTTCTCCAGGGCCTGTGCCAGAGCATCCGACCGGAAGTCCTCGGGTGCGGGCTTGTTCTTCGCGGACTTCGCCTTCTTCGCTGCCATGTGTCCAGCTTATTCACGGCGCAACGCGCAGAGCGCCGATTCGGCCGTGGATACGATTGGGGCCCTCTCGAGTCCCACATTGGGGACTGGGGTACTCGAGAGGGCCCTCGGACTCTCGGGCGGCGGTGTCGAAGCGCTGGGGACGCTGTAGTTCGACGCCACTGGGGATGGCTTGGTGCCGCTGATGCGGAGAGTCGCTTCTATGGTATCCCAAAGACCCACGGATGTCAGCATCGCGGGGGGATGACCGCCGATGTCGCTCCGTTTCGTGCGAGATCCGCCGATTCGCAACGATTTCCGACGAGGTTCACCGGGATCCCTTCGAACTCAGCGGAGCGCGATCCGGCACGACTCAGTAGAGCAGGATCTGCGCGCTCGACGGGCTCGTGAACCCGCCGATCGAGACCTCCACGTGGTACGAGGCTCCCCCGCCCGGTGCCCGCTGTCGGTTCTCCTGCGCGCAGGTCTCGACGCTCGAACGCGTGCGATCCCAGGTGACCGGGTCCTTGCTCGTGACGGTCGTGCCGGCCGTGAGCGTGGCGATCATGCTGCTCGGGTTCTCCTGGCAGTCGGTCGAACGCCACCACACGTCGGCGCCGCTGGAGATGGTGAAGGACTGGGTCGTCGATCCCACGTCGATCGTGCAGTCCTTCGTGCCCTTGTTCGTGAGCGAGATCGAGAGCTTCGGCAGCACACCGGCTGCGTACGTCTCGGCGTCGGTCACGGCCGCGACCTCGATGTCGGCCGCCTCGCAGGGCGCGACCGCCGGAGTCTGCTCGGCGGACGGATCGGGGGTCGGCGATTCTCCGTCAGCGGTGGAGCTGGAGGAGGGCGAGGGAGACGTCGACGGCGTCGGAGACGGGGTCGACGCCGTGTCTGCGGCAGCCCACGGTCGCGCGATCAGAAGCCACGCTCCGATGCCGATGGCGGCGACGGCCAGCACGAGCGCGATCAGGACGACCAGTCGCCGACGACGGTACACGGCGGCGGAAGGACGAGGCATGTCTCCAGGCTAAGCGATCCTCTGCCACGACCCGGGGAGGCCCCTCGGCACGGACCGGCGAAGGAGTGTCAGAGCACCTTGAGCATGCGGGTGTTGCCGAGGGTGTTCGGCTTCACGTGCGCGAGATCGAGGAACTCCTCGACACCCGCGTCACCGCTGCGCAACAGCTGCGAGTACACGTCGGGGTCGACGACCTGCTCACCGATCGGCGTGTAGCCGCGTCGTCCGAAGAACTCCACCTCGAAGGTGAGGCAGAACAGGCGGGTCAGGCCGAGCATCCTGGCGTTCTCCTCGAGGCGGTCGACGATCGCACGTCCGACGCCGTGGTGCAGCCAGTCGTCGCGCACGAGCAGGGTGCGCACCTCGCCGAGGTCTTCCCAGATCACGTGCAGGGCACCGCACCCGATCAGCACCCCGTCGGCCTCTGCCACGACGAACTCCTGCACGGCGCCGTACAGCACCGCCAGATCCTTGCCGAGCAGGATGCGCTGCTCGACGAGCGGCTGCAGCAGGGTGCGGATGCCGACGATGTCAGCGCTGCGCGCCGGTCGGACGATGTACTCGCTCACACCACAAGCCTAGAACCCGGGAACCGGCGGCACCTGTACCGGACACAGGAAAGGGGCGGATGCCGCAGCATCCGCCCCTCCTCATGAATCGACCGGAGGTCACTCCCCGCTGGCGACCGCCAGGTCGGGGGTGCCGGCGATCGCGCCACCGCCGGTGTTGACGCCGACCGCGACGGGGCCGCCGTCGCGCGGGCCGTGCTCGAAGAGGAACTGCCCGTCCTTCGCGTCGACCTTCACGTGGTCACCGGAGTTGAGCTCACCGTGCAGGATCTTCTCCGAGAGACGGTCCTCGACCTCGTGCTGCATCGCGCGACGCAGCGGTCGGGCACCGAGCGCGGGGTCGAACCCGATCTCGATGAGGCGCTCCTTGGCGGCCTGCGACAGCTCGATCGTCATGTCGCGGTCCAGCAGACGCTCGCCGAGGCGCTTGGTGAACAGATCCACGATCTGCACCAGCTCCTCCTTCGAGAGCTGCGGGAACACGATGATGTCGTCGACACGGTTCAGGAACTCGGGCTTGAAGTGCCGCTTGAGCTCTTCGTTCACCTTGCCCTTCATGCGGTCGTAGCTGGTCGAGTCGTTGCCCTCGATCTGGAAGCCGACGGGACCGCCCGCGATGTCGCGTGCACCGAGGTTGGTGGTCATGATGATGACCGTGTTCTTGAAGTCCACGATCCGACCCTGACCGTCGGTGAGTCGACCCTCTTCGAGGATCTGCAGCAGCGAGTTGAAGATGTCCGGGTGGGCCTTCTCGATCTCGTCGAAGAGGACCACGCTGAACGGCTTGCGCCGCACCTTCTCGGTGAGCTGGCCTCCCTCTTCGAATCCGACGAATCCGGGAGGGGCACCGAACAGACGCGAGACGGTGTGCTTCTCACCGAACTCGCTCATGTCGAGCGAGATCAGCGCAGCCTCGTCGTCGAACAGGAACTCGGCGAGAGCCTTGGCGAGTTCGGTCTTTCCGACGCCCGTGGGGCCGGCGAAGATGAACGAGCCCGAGGGACGCTTCGGGTCCTTGAGGCCGGCACGCTGGCGACGGATCGTCTTGGAAAGGGCGGCGATCGCCTCTTCCTGACCGATGACGCGCTGGTGCAGGGCCTTCTCCATGAAGACGAGTCGGCTGGACTCCTCTTCCGTGAGCTTGAAGACCGGGATGCCGGTGGCCTGTGCGAGCACCTCGGCGATCAGACCCTCGTCGACGACCGCGGAGGTCGCGACGTCGCCCGCACGCCACTGCTTCTCGAGACGCAGACGCTCGGCGAGGAGGCTCTTCTCCTCATCGCGGAGGGCGGCGGCCTTCTCGAAGTCCTGCTCCTCGGAGGCGATCTCCTTCTGCTCGCGCACGGCGGCGATCTTCTCGTCGAATTCGCGCAGCTCGGGCGGGCTCGACAGGATCGACAGACGCAGGCGTGCGCCGGCCTCGTCGATCAGGTCGATGGCCTTGTCCGGGAGGAACCGGTCGGAGACGTAGCGGTCGGCGAGGTTGGCCGCGGCCACGATGGCGCCGTCGGTGATCTGCACCTTGTGGTGCGCCTCGTAACGGTCGCGGAGTCCCTTGAGGATGTTGATCGCGTGCGGCAGCGTCGGCTCGTTGACCTGCACCGGCTGGAAGCGGCGCTCGAGCGCGGCATCCTTCTCGAAGTGCTTGCGGTACTCGTCGAGCGTGGTCGCACCGATCGTCTGCAGTTCGCCACGGGCGAGGAGCGGCTTCAGGATGCTGGCCGCGTCGATCGCGCCCTCGGCGGCACCCGCACCCACGAGGGTGTGGATCTCGTCGATGAAGACGATGATGTCGCCGCGCGTGCGGATCTCCTTGGTGACCTTCTTCAGGCGCTCCTCGAAGTCACCGCGGTAGCGGGAACCGGCGATGAGCGAGCCGAGGTCGAGCGAGTAGAGCTGCTTGTCCTTCAGCGTCTCGGGCACATCGCCCTTGACGATCGCCTGGGCCAGCCCCTCGACGACGGCGGTCTTGCCGACNNAGGTTGCGGCCGAACTGGTCGAGCACGGCGGATCCGCCCTGGGTGCCGGCCGGCGAGTCGTTGGTCTGCGCACCGACGGAAGCCGGCTCGCGACCGGGAGCTCCGGACAGCAGCTGGATGACCTGCTGGCGGACCTTGTTGAGGTCGGCGCCGAGCTTGACGAGCACCTGGGCGGCGACGCCCTCACCCTCGCGGATGAGGCCGAGCAGGATGTGCTCGGTGCCGATGTAGTTGTGGCCGAGCTGCAGGGCCTCGCGGAGGCTGAGCTCGAGCACCTTCTTGGCGCGCGGGGTGAACGGGATGTGCCCGGTCGGCTGCTGCTGACCCTGGCCGATGATGTCCTGCACCTGCTCGCGCACGGCGTCGAGGGAGATGCCGAGGCTCTCGAGGGCCTTGGCGGCGACGCCTTCACCCTCGTGGATGAGGCCGAGCAGGATGTGCTCGGTCCCGATGTAGTTGTGGTTGAGCATCTTCGCCTCTTCTTGGGCGAGGACGACCACTCGACGGGCTCGGTCCGTGAATCTCTCGAACATGCTGTGACTCCTTATTCGCACGGGGCGAAGCGCTGACACCTGTGGCGTTCTCTGCGCCTGTACATCGAGAGTAACCACCGTGCGGGGCACGTATGCCCGTGTTCGCCGTGGGCATACCGGGGGTTGACCGAGTTATCGACAGTCGTTATGTTAACGACTGTCGATAACAACGAGTCCGCAGCGGACCGTGCAGGAGGGGGACGAAATGACCGAGGCACCGACGGCGACCAGAGCTGCGAGCCTGGTGGAGAAGACCGTCCTTGGCGTCATCGCCGGAGTAGCGGGGGCCATAGCCGTGGTCGATCTGGTCGGCGTCAGCATCCGCTCCGCCGTCCTCGTGACGAGCCCGGCGATCACGATTCCATCGATGCGGCTGCGGTCGGTCGACGCACCCGCGGTGCTCGCGGCATCCTCCAACATCTCCGAAGCGCAGTACGACACCGTCACGCTCACGACCGTGGGCCTGAGCCTGTCTCCCCGCCTGCTGCTCGCGATCGCCGACGGACTGGCGGTCCTGGGACCGATCGTGCTGTGCATCGCGGTCGCGTGGCTGTGCGTCCGTCTCTTCATCGGCCGCCCCTTCGGCACGGCGGCCACCTGGGGGATCGGCGTCGCAGCCATCACCGTCATGGCGGGTGGTCTGCTGAGCCAGGCCGTGCGCGCCAACGCGTTCAGCGAGATCGCCTACGAGCTGGACCTCGCATCCGCGGGAGTCCCCACATTCGAGATGTCGATCGACCTCGCTCCACTCGGTTGGGCATTCGCGCTCGCGGTGGTCGCCGGCGCCTTCGAGATCGGTCAGCGTCTGCAGCGCGACACGGAAGGCCTCGTCTGATGACCAGCACCACCAACACGCGCTCCGAGAAGGCGGATGCGATCACCGTGATCCTGTACGCCGCCGTGGCGCTGGTCACGGTCGGGCTCGCCACCGTTCTGCGCGTCGGCAGCACCTTCCGCGAGACCGGGATCGCTTGGACGGTCCCGATCGACCAGCAGCCGATCTCGGCGACGACCGACTCCGGGGCGATCTCGATCGAGGGTTTCGCCGACGAGGCGCTGATCATCGCGAGCGAGGTGAACACCGTGTCGGTCGTCGCGATCATCGCCGCCATCACGCTCTGGTCGCTCGCGGCTGTCGCGGTCATCGCGGCGGTGACGCTGGTCGCCTGGAACTTCCTCCGCGGACGCTTCTTCGTCCGTCCGAACGCGCGAGCCTTCGACGTGATCGGTTGGACGCTCGTCGGCGCTCCGATCCTGATCGTGATGTTGGAGACGATGGGCCGCAACGGCGTCACCTCCGCTCTCGGCATCGGCGACGGGGAACCGGTGCATCCGATCGAGTTCTGGAGCGTCGCGCCGATCTTCGCCACCGGGGTGACGGTGGGTCTGATCGCGGTGGCATTCCGCCGCGGCATCCGGTTACAGAACGAGAAGCTCGCGCTCGAGAAGGAAACGGAAGGACTCGTCTGATGCTCAGCTTCGGTTCGGACGAGGTGTGGCCGTCCCTGCTCAACATCGGGATCGCGCTCGCGGTGATCGCGGTCATCCTCGGTGTCGTCGTGTGGAGAGGGCGCCGGAGGGGCAGCCGCACGATCGCGCTCGACGCGGCACTCACGCTCTCCGGGTGGTGGATCCTGATGTCGGCGGTGGGCGCTGTGATCTACATCTTCAAGGCGTTCACCGTCCCCTGGGCGGAGTTCGACGGTCAGACCCACGTGTATCTGGATTGGCCGGCCGGTCTGGCGTGCTCGGAGTTCGGTGACAGCGCAACGACGATGCTGACCTGTGGCAGCGAGCAGCTCTCCGAGTTCACTGTCGGCCAGGCGTCGCTGGGGCTCCGGTTGCTCGCGGCATCCGCACAACTGAGCAGCCTTGCTCTGGCCACCATGCCCGCGGTCATCGTGGCGGTCATCTGCTTCCAGACGTTGCGGGGCCGCGCGTTCTCACGCTCCGTGACGCGTGGCCTCACCGGCGGCGCGATCGCCGTGCTCGTGTTCGGCGTGGCGGCCGATCTCCTGAGCGGTATCGCAGCCACAGCCGGCCTTCGCGAGGTCTTCTCACCGGACAGCGAGTGGTACCCATCGTTCTACCAACTGACCGTCACGCCGCTCCCCTTCGTCGGCGCGCTCGGGCTGCTCGCTCTCGCCGCCGTGTTCCGTCAGGGCACACGTCTCGAGCAGGAAAGGGCGCAACTGCAGCAGGAGAAGGCGGTTCTCGAGAAGGACACGGAGGGACTGGTGTGAGCCCGGCGGAGAGCGACGACGAGTTCACCGGCATCCACTGCCGACTCGACGAGCTGCTCGCCGAACGCGGCATGACGCTCACCGAGCTGAGCGCCGCGGTCGGGGTGAGCATCGTGAACCTGTCGGTGCTGAAGAACGACCGCGCCCGCGCCATCCGTTACTCCACGCTGCGCGCGATCTGCGAGGCCCTCGACTGCGAGGTTGGCGAGCTGCTGGTGCTCGCCCCGCGCTGACGGCAACCGGGCCTTCCCGCCGCACCGAACGGATTCCGGCTCGCAACGTCATCCTTCGTCATATCCACCCAGGGAATTCTCAGGGAGTCATAGCGTTGGGCCTCATGGCGCGCACACGGTGCGCCGCGATTCTGGAGTCCCCACCCTCATGAGCACCACCGCACGCGCCCAGAAGGCGCCTGATACCCGCGGACCGGTCCGGAAGCTGCTGACCTCGTTCGGCTTCCAGATCCTCGCCGCTCTCGTCCTCGGCATCGCCGCCGGTCTGATCGGCCGCCAGCTCGGCGCGACCGCCGAGAACCCGACCGGGCTGTCCGCGACACTCGACACCATCGGCAACTCGTACGTGACGCTGCTGCGCGCCGCCGTCGTCCCCCTGATCTTCACAGCGATCGTCGCCAGCATCTCGAACCTGCGCCGCGTGCAGAACGCCGCACGCCTGGCGGGCCAGACGATCCTGTGGTTCGCGATCACCGCGTTCATCGCCGTGATCATCGGCATCGTCCTCGGCCTCGTGATCCAGCCCGGCAACCGCGCCGGCGAGGGCCTCGAGCCGGGTGACCCGTACACCGTGGGCACCTGGTGGAACTTCCTGCTCGGGCTCATCCCGCAGAACTTCCTCGGCCTCACCGTGAGTACCAACCCCGGAGCGGCTGAGGGCACGTTCTCGTCGAGCGTCGGCTTCAACATCCTACAGGTCATCGTGGTCGCGGCCGTGGTCGGCATCGCCGCACTCAAGGCCGGCAAGAAGGCGGAGCCGTTCCTCGTCTTCACCGAGTCGCTGCTGAAGGTCATCCAGCGCGTGCTGTGGTGGATCATCCGCATCGCCCCGCTCGGCACGTTCGGGCTCATCGGCTCGGCGGTCATCAAGTACGGCTGGGAGAAGCTCGCCTCCCTCGGCTGGTTCGCCGCCGCCGTCTACATCGGTCTGGCCCTCGTGCTGTTCGTGGTCTACCCGATCCTCGTGCGCACGCACGGCCTCTCGATCAAGCAGTACTTCTCGGGCGTCTGGCCCGCCGTGCAGCTGGCCTTCGTCAGCCGCTCCTCGATCGGCACCCTGCCGCTCACCGAGCGCGTGACCGAGCGCAACCTCGGTGTGCCCCGCTCGTACGCCTCGTTCGCCGTGCCGCTGGGCGCGACGACCAAGATGGACGGCTGCGCCGCGATCTACCCGGCCATCGCCGCGATCTTCGTCGCGCAGTTCTTCGGCATCGAGCTGAACTTCGTGCAGTACCTGCTGATCGTCATCGTGTCGGTCGTCGGCTCGGCCGCCACCGCCGGCACCACGGGTGCTGTGGTGATGCTCACGCTGACGCTGTCGACCCTGGGCCTGCCGCTCGAGGGCGTGGGACTGCTGCTCGCGATCGACCCGATCCTCGACATGGGCCGCACGGCGGTCAACGTCGCCGGCCAGGCGCTGATCCCGACGATCGTCGCCAAGCGCGAGGGCATCCTGAACGAGGAGCTCTACAACGCGCCGCGCGAGGGCCTGCCCTTCGCCGACGACTCCGGAGACGACGACGCTCCCGAAGCGGATGCCTCCGCCGACAAGGAACCGGTCAGCGCCCGCTGACCTCGCCGCGGAACGGCAGAGCGCCTCGTCCCCTCGTGGGGCGAGGCGCTCTGCCGTTCGAGCATCAAAGCGTCAGGGGATCAGGCGCGGCCGTCCTGGCGCGTGGCGCCGCGGGTGTCGAGAGCGAGCTCCTCGGCGTCCATCGCCGCGATCAGCTCGCGCATGACCTCCTCATCGAGGTTGCCCGCGTCGCGTTCCGCGAGGAGGATGTCGCGACGCACCTTCAGCCACCCCTTCGACAGGGCGACGAGGTCTTCGTAGGAGGGTCGGCTCGCGGCATCCTCCACCTTCTGCGCCTCGTCGGTGTCCTTCTCGACCCGTGTCATCCGCTTGGTGAAGGCATCGAACACCCGGAGGTCGACCTCGCCGTACTTCGCCTCCCACTCGACCCGCTTCTCGGCGAGGAACTTCTTGCCGGCCTCACGGCTCTTCGCGCGCACGTCGGCGAGCGCCGCCTCATCCTCCTCCTCGTCCACATCGCTGGCGATGCCGAGGCTGCGGATGAGAAGAGGCAGGGTCAGCCCCTGGATCAACAGCGTTCCGACGGTGACGATGAAGGCCACCACGACGATGGCGTGCGATGCCTGCGCGTCGAGGGTCGCGAGGTCGGCGGCGGCCACCGCGATCGCCAGCGTCACGACGCCGCGCATGCCCGCCCACGAGATGACGGCACTGTCCTTCCACGTGAGCGTGAGTCCGGCCATCCGGTCGCGCACGATCTGACTGCGCAGCTCGTCGGCGGTGTAGTTGCCCCAGCGCCGCGACTTCTGATGCCGTTTCTCGAACTCGCCGGACTCGACACCACGATCCCAGCGCTCGAGCTTGCGGCGGTCCTGGAAGTTCGCCCACGCACTGGTCGGATAGATGTAGAGCGGCCGCACGATGACGACCACGAGCAGCACCGCCCCGGAGAGCAGCAGGATCTGCCCGACCGACTCGCTGCCCAGGTCGCTGAGCACACGGGGGAACTGCAGCCCGATGTAGGCGAACACGAAGCTCTCCAGCAGCAGGTCGGCCGAAAGCCACAGCGGCTTCTCCTGCTGGCGGGTGGTGTAGTCGGTGCGCGGCGAGTTGTAGCCGACGTACAGCCCCATCGCCACGACCGCCAGGACGCCCGATCCGAGCAGATGCTCGGCGATCGCATAAGCCCCGAACGGCGCGAGGAGTCCGAACGTGCCGATCACCACGGGATCGCTGATGCGCATGCGCAGCTGGTGCAGGACGATCCCGAACACCAGACCGACGGCCACACCCACTCCGACCGCCACCAGGAACTGCCAGATGCCGCCCCAGATCGAGACGGTGGCGCCCGCGAGGATCGCGGCGAAGACGCGGTACAGCGTGAGCGAGGTCGCATCGTTGATGAGGCTCTCGCCCGAGAGCACGGTCATGATGCGTCGCGGCAGCCCGAGCCGACGACCGATCGCCGCCGCGGAGACCGCGTCCGGCGGAGCCACGATCGCGCCCAGGAGCAGCGCGCCGGGGAGGGTGAGGGACGGCAGGATCCACCATGCGACGAAGCCGACGGCCACGGCGGTGAGAAGCACCAGCCAGATCCCGAGCCGGCGGATCTGCGGCAGGCTGCGCTTGAATCCGACGAACGACACATCGAGCGCGGCCGAGTACAGCAGCGGCGGCAGCACGAGGCTCAGGAGCACATGCCCATCGATGTCGAGGTCGGGCACGAAGGGCAGGAAGGATGCGGCGAGCGCCACGATCGTCACCAGCAGCGGGGCCGGCCAGCCTCGCCAGCGTGCGAACGCGGCGATCGCGACGGACCCGACGAGGACGTAGAAGATGCCTGCTTCCATGCCCCCACGGTATCGGGGGAATGGAGGCGCTCCGGTGCGCGTTGTGCTTGAGGATGTCCGATACAGCTCTTTCCGTTCTCGACCTCGTTCCGGTGCGCACCGGCCAGACCAGCGCGGAGGCCATCGCCGCCTCCCTCGCGCTCGCGGAGACCGCCGACCGTCTCGGCTATCGCCGCTACTGGTTCGCCGAGCACCACAACATGCCGTCGGTGGCGTCGACCACTCCCCCGGTGCTGATCGCCGCTGCGGCCACCCGCACCTCGCGCCTGCGTCTGGGCTCTGGCGGCGTGATGCTGCCCAACCACGCACCGCTCATCGTGGCCGAGCAGTTCGCGGCCCTCGAGGCGATCGCGCCGGGACGCATCGACCTGGGCCTCGGCCGTGCCCCCGGAAGCGACCCCGTGATCACGCAGCTGCTGCGCGGTTCGGGCACCACCAGCGACGTGGAGCAGTTCCCGCGGCATGTGCAGGACATCGCGGCACTGCTCTCCGGTGACGGGGCTGCGCTGCGCTTCACCTCCGGCGGGGAGTACACGGTGCGTGCGACGCCGGCCGCGACCGGCACCCCCGAGGTGTGGCTGCTCGGGTCGAGCGACTACTCCGCCCAGCTCGCCGCCTCGCACGGGCTGCCCTACGTCTTCGCCAACCACTTCTCGGGGCAGGGCCTCGAGCGCGCGCTCGACCTGTACCGCACCGGCTACCGTCCGAGCGAGGAGCGCCCCGAGCCGCGCACCTTCCTCACCGTCAATGCGGTCGCCGCGCCCACGCAGGAGGAGGCGGAGGCCCGTGCGCTCCCGCAGCTGCGGATGATGGCACGTCTGCGTCTCAACCAGCCCCTCGCCGCTCTCGAGACCGTCGAGCAGGCGGCGGCGGCCGTGACGGATGCCGCCACAGACGAGGTCGTGCAGGCCGCCCGCTCACGCTGGTTCGTCGGGACGGGCGAGAGCGTCGGGGCCGAGGTGCGCGCCTTCGCCGAGCGCTACGGCGTCGACGAGGTCATGCTCTCCCCCGTCGCCGGTGCGTACGACGCCGAGCCGAAGGAGGCCCCGACCGGTCGCGCGCAGACCCTGGAGCTCATCGCCGCTGCGCTCCGCAGCTGACGTCGAGCGCCTGTCAACCCCTCGCTTTCCCGGCGGCACAGGCGTAGCGTCACGAACAGTGCCGACGACAGGGGCGCGGCCCCTTCGGCGAACGCACTGTCGGCAGCAGCAGAAGGAGTTCGACGATGAGCACGACCAAGACTCTCGCCCTCTGGGTCGCCTACGGACGCAACGGCGTCGTCGGCAGCATCAGGCACGACGAAGACGGTTACACGGTCACGATGGTCGGATCGGATGCGGCGACGGGCACCTACCCGAGCCTCGCCTCGGCGAAGGGCGCCCTGCACTCCCACATGGCTCCGGGCAGCGACTGGCCGCGCTTCCAGGAGCACTGAACCACCCGCACTGAACCACCCGCACTGGACCACGGCATTCCGCCCGGGTCCCGCACGGGGATGGGGCGCGGCGGGGCGGGTGCCGTCAGGCTTCGGGTTCGCCGGAGAGGATGCCGCGCAGCCAGTCGCGCGCCTCGACGAACACGTCGTCGGAGTAGCGGTCGGGGTACTGCACGATCTGCCGGTCCGCCCGCGGATACGACCCGAGGAAGACCACACGAGGGCTGAATCGACGGATGCCCAACAGCGCGTCGGCCATGCGCTCGTGCTCGATGTGTCCGTCGGCGTCGATCACGAATCGGTAGCGCCCGAGTTCGTCGCCGATCGGCCGCGACTCGATGAGCGACAGGTTGATGCCGCGGGTCGAGAACTGCTCGAGCATCTCCAGGAGCGAACCGGGGTGGTCGTGCGGGAGCTCCACGATCAGCGAGGTCTTGTCGGCACCGGTCGGCTCGGGCGAACGGGTCGTGCGGGTGACCAGCACGAAGCGGGTCACGGCCTGCGCGTTGTCGCCGATGCCGTCTGCCAGCACCTCGACGTCGTAGTGGTTGACGATGCCGGGTGCCGCGATGGCCGCCTGCGCGGGCAGCGTGCCGTCGAGGACGCCGATCGCGGAGGCGACGTTGCTCGACGCGGGAACGTGCGAGTGCGACGGCAGGTGCGCGCCGAGCCACCCATGACACTGGGCGTAGGCGACCGGATGCGCCGCGATCACCTCGACCTGGTCGAGTGTCGTCCCCCGCGGAGCCACCAGCACGAAGTTCACCCGCACGAGATATTCGCCGATGATGCGCAGCCCCGGAAGCGTGGCCAGAGCATCCTGCGTGGTGGACACCCCGCCCTCGATCGAGTTCTCGATCGCGATCATCGCGGCGTCGCTCCGACCCTCGAGCACGTCGGCCAGAGCCTCGCCCACGTTGTGCACGGGTCGCCAGTTCTGGCCGCGGGCCTCGGCCACCTGATCGAGCGCCGCCTCCGTGAAGGTTCCGGCAGGGCCGAGATAGCTGTAGGTACGGCGTTCAGTCACGGGTTTCACCTTAGCCCTCGGCGGGCCGACGGCTCGTCCGGTCGACTTCTCGGATGCGGTCCCGCCGAACAGGGGGCAGACTGAGAGGATGACCAGCCGTGCCGGCCTCCCCGCGGAGGAAAGTGACCTGATCGATGTCGACGAACTGATCGCCGCCTACTACGACCGCACGCCGAACCCCGAGGTTCCTGCGGAACGCGTCGTGTTCGGCACCAGCGGTCATCGCGGTTCCTCGCTGTCGAACAGCTTCAACGAGAACCACATCCTCGCCACGACGCAGGCGATCGTGGACTACCGCGACGCGCAGGGCATCACCGGCCCGCTCTTCCTCGGCCGCGACACGCACGCGTTGTCGCTGCCCGCCGAGCGCAGCGCGATCGAGGTGCTGCTGGCGAACGGCATCGACGTGCGGGTCGACTCCCGCGACTCGTGGGTGCCCACTCCGGCGCTCAGTCACGCCATCCTCACCTACAACCGCGGCAAGGCGGCCGACGACCCGAGCCGCGCGGACGGCATCGTCGTCACCCCCTCGCACAACCCTCCGCGCGACGGTGGCTTCAAATACAACCCGCCGCACGGCGGCCCTGCCGACACCGACGCCACGGGCTGGATCGCCGACCGCGCGAACGCCCTCATCGCCGCCGGACTCGACGGCGTGAAGCTCGAGCGCTTCGCCGACATCGACTGGGATGCCCTCACCGGCTACGACTTCCGAGACGCCTACGTGCGCGACCTGCCGTCGATCATCGACATCGACGCCATCCGCAGCGCCGGGGTGAGCATCGGCGCCGACCCGCTCGGCGGAGCCTCCGTCGAGTACTGGGCACTCATCGCCGAGATGCATGACCTCGACCTGACCGTCGTGAACCCCGAGGTCGATCCGACGTGGCGCTTCATGACGCTGGACTGGGACGAGAAGATCCGGATGGATCCGTCCTCACCGTCGGCAATGGCCTCCCTGGTCGCGAAGAAGGGGTCGTACGACGTGCTCACCGGGAACGACGCCGACGCCGACAGGCACGGCATCGTGACCCCCGACGCCGGACTGATGAACCCGAACCACTATCTCGCGGTCGCCATCGACTATCTGTTCTCGCACCGCGACGGCTGGCCGCGCGACGCCGCGATCGGCAAGACCCTGGTCTCGTCGATGATCATCGACCGGGTCGCCGAGTCGCTCGGACGGCGTCTGCTGGAGGTTCCGGTCGGGTTCAAGTGGTTCGTGCCGGGACTCCTCGACGGCTCGGTCGCCTTCGGTGGCGAGGAGTCGGCGGGGGCCTCGTTCCTCCGCAAGGACGGCTCGGTCTGGTCCACCGACAAGGACGGCATCCTGCTGTGTCTACTGGCCGCCGAGATCATCGCCGTCACCGGCAAGACCCCGTCGGAGCGGTACCGCGAGCTGGAGACCGCCTTCGGTGCCTCCGCGTACCAGCGGGTGGACGCCCCGGCGACGCCCGAGCAGAAGGCCACGCTCGGCAAGCTCGCCCCCGAGGCCGTCACGGCGACCACGCTCGCGGGCGAGGACATCACCGCGAAGCTCTCGCATGCGCCCGGCAACGGCGCGGCGATCGGCGGCCTCAAGGTGCAGACCGAGCACGCGTGGTTCGCCGC